>DASWUW010000659.1:0-4883 GCA_036406335.1 Trebonia sp. | reverse complement strand
GACTGTGCCGCAGCGACTGGCATGCCTGGGCCGGGCACGACGACATCACGCTGCCGCACGTGCCCGGGCACGAACTGGCGGGCACCGTCGCCGCCGTCGGCCCAGGTGTGACCCGGTGGTCGGCGGGCGACCGGGTCACGGTGCCGTTCGCGGTGGGCTGCGGCCGGTGCGAGTGGTGCCGGTCGGGCAACGCGCAGGTGTGCCCGGACCAGCAGCAGCCGGGCTTCACCGGCTGGGGCTCCTTCGCCCGCTACGTCGCGCTGCCCGCCGCCGACGCCAACCTGGTCGCGGTCCCCGCGGGAGTGTCGTTCACCGCTGCCGCGGCGCTCGGCTGCCGGTTCGCGACCGCCTACCGGGCGCTCACCGGCCGGGCCCGGCTGGAGGCCGGCGAATGGCTGACTGTGGTCGGGGCGGGCGGGGTCGGGCTGTCCGCGGTGATGATCGCGAAGGCCCTGGGCGCCCGGGTGATCGCCGCCGACCGGCACGCGGGCGCGCTGGCCGCGGCCCAGGGGCTGGGCGCCGACCACGTCGTGCTCTGCGGCGCGGACGGGGTAGCGGACGTCGCGGCCCGGGTGCACGAGATCACCGGGGGCGGCAGCCATGTCGCCGTCGACGCCGTCGGCAGCGAACAGGCCTGCGCGGACTCGATCGGCTCGCTGCGCCGCCGCGGACGGCACGTTCAGGTGGGGCTGCTCCCGCCGGTGGACGACCAGCCGCGCGTCCCCATGGGCCGGGTCATCGGCTGGGAACTCGACGTACTCGGCAGCCACGGCATGGCCGCCGCGGACTACCCGGCGATGCTCGCGCTGATCGAGAGCGGCGTCCTGCGCCCGCAGGACCTCGTCGAGCGAGTCGTCGGCCTGGACGCGGCGGCGGCCCTGCTGCCCGGGTTCGACCAGGCGCCGCCGGCCGGCCTGACGATCATCGACCCAGCCCGCTGAGCGGCCCTCGGCCTCTTCCCAGCGGGCCGCCGGCCGATGCACAATGCCCTCATGCTGACCGGTGCGCCCGGAGCCTGGCCGCGTGGCGCTTGATAGGAGCACGGGCGTGGCGGAGATAGTAATTGACCCGGAGGTTCCCGCAGCGGCGCGGCGTGAGCTCGAGCAGACGCCGGTGAGCGCCCTGCCCGGGTTTGGTGACCCGCCGCCCCGGCTGGGCAGCGAGGCCGGCGGCAAGCTGGCCGAGCCGCCGGGAAAGCGGCTCGCGGCAGGCGGCTGCCTGGCGGTCGCGGTACTGCTGATCGGGGACGGCCTGGCCACGTCGGGAGCGTTCTCGGGCGACCTGTTGTTCCTGGGGATGCTCATCTGCCTGGCGTGCATCGTGGTGGGAAGTCTGTCCCTGCTGCAAAAGGCCGCCAAGTCGCCGCTGAAAAGCCCGGCGGCGGCTTACCACCGCCGGTATGTCGTCCCCGAGCTTGACCTGGATGCCGAGGGAATGACCCGGTGGCGGCGGGCGAGCCAGGCGGCCCGGTCGATCCGGGCGTCGCAGGCCGTTCGCCAGGGCCTCGTCGACACGGTCGCGGTGGCCGCCGTCCTGCCCTACCAGCTGTGGGAGATCGCGGAACGGCTGGCGCTGCTGTCCGCCCCGGAGCGGCGCCAGTCGTCGTTCCTGCAGGGCCTGGATGCCGGCGACCCCGGCCTGCAGGCGGTCCTCGCACCACAGCGGCGGGTACGCGAGCTCACGGTCGCCGACATCGAGCGGCGGGTCGGGCGCCTGGAGGAGTTCGCCGCCCTCACCGCCAGCGCGGACCGCGGGCTGAGGCGGCAGCGCGCCCTCGGGGAACTCGCCGCGCTGAACGCGGACTACGAGGAGCTGCTGATCCGCCTGGACGAGCCGGGCGGCGGGCTGCGCAGCGTAGCGGCGGAGGCGGAGGCCGCGGTCCGGCGGGCGAACGAGGCCGGACGCGCCCTGAACGTGCGAACGCCCAGGCCGGACCCTGCGGGCGGCCTGGGCGTCCAGGGCGGTGACTAGAGATCAGCCGATGTCGAACCGGTCCGCGTCGGCCACCTTGGCCCAGGCGGCGACGAAGTCCTGGATGAACTTCTCCTTGGCGTCGTCGGTCGCGTAGACCTCGGCGACGGCCCGCAGTTCGGAGTTGGACCCGAAGAGCAGGTCGACCCGGCTGCCGGTCCACTTGACCGAGCCGTCGGCGTTGCGGGCCTCGTAGGTGCCCTCCGCCGCCGGCTTCCAGGCGGTGTCGTAGTCGAGCAGGTTGACGAAGAAGTCGTTCGTCAGCACGCCCGGCGTATTGGTGAAGACACCGAGGCTCGACCCGTCCCAGTTCGCGCCGAGCACCCGCAGACCGCCGACCAGGACGGTCGTCTCCGGCGCGGTGAGCGTCAGCAGGTTGGCCCGGTCGATCAGGTGGTACTCGGCCGGGAGCCGCAGGCCCTTGGTCAGGTAGTTGCGGAACCCGTCCGCCTTCGGCTCCAGGTAGCTGAAGGACTCCGCGTCGGTCTGCTCGGCCGTCGCGTCGGTGCGGCCCGGAGTGAACGGGACCTCGACGTTGACGCCCGCGTCGGCGGCGGCCTTCTCCACCCCGGCGTTGCCCGCCAGGACGATGAGGTCGGCCAGGGAGATCTTCCGGCCCCCGTTCGCGGTCGAGTTGAACGAGGCCTGGATGCCCTCCAGGGTGCGCAGCACCGACGCGAGGTGGTCCGGGTTGTTGACCTCCCACCCGCTCTGCGGCTCCAGCCGGACCCGGGCGCCGTTGGCGCCGCCGCGCTTGTCGCTGCCGCGGAACGTCGAGGCCGACGCCCAGCCGGTGGAGACCAGCTGCGCGACGCTCAGGCCGGAGGCGAGGATCTCCCGCTTGAGCCCGGCGATGTCGTCCGCGCTGACCAGCTCGTGGTCGACCGCGGGGACCGGGTCCTGCCAGATCAGCTCTTCTGACGGCACCTCGGGGCCGAGGTAGCGGACCTTCGGGCCCATGTCGCGGTGGGTCAGCTTGAACCAGGCGCGGGCGAACGCGTCGGTAAAGGCCGCCTGGTCGTCCTTGAACCGCCGGGAGATCGGCTCGTAGATCGGGTCGAAGCGCAGCGACAGGTCGGTGGTGAGCATCCGCGGCTCGCGCTTGCCGTCGCCGAACGCGTCCGGCACCAGGCCGGCGCCGCCGCCGTCCTTGGGCCGCCACTGCTTGGCCCCGGCGGCCGAGGTGAACTGCTCCCACTCGTAGCCGAACAGGATGTGGAAGTACTCGTTGTCCCAGCGGGTCGGGTGGTAAGTCCAGGTGACTTCGATGCCGCTGGTGATCGCGTCCGCCGCCACGCCGGTGCCGTAGTCGGTCTTCCAGCCGAAGCCCTGGTCCTCCAGCGGTGCGGCCTCGGGGTCGGGGCCGACGTTCTCGGCCGCGCCCGCGCCGTGGGTCTTGCCGAAGGTGTGACCGCCGGCGATCAGCGCCACGGTCTCCTCGTCGTTCATCGCCATCCGGCCGAACGTCTCGCGGATGTGCCGGGCCGCCGCGAGGAAGTCGCCGCTGGCGTTCGGGCCCTCGGGGTTGACGTAGATCAGGCCCATGGTGTCGGCGCCGAGCCCCGGCTCGAGCGTGTCCGCGCCGTCGTCCCAGCGCTCGGTGGCGAGCCACTCGGTCTCCCCGCCCCAGTACACGTCGGCGTCGGGCTCGTAGACGTCGACCCGGCCGCCGGCGAAGCCGAAGGTCGGGAAGCCGCCTGCCTCCATGGCCACGTTGCCCGCGAGCACGATCAGGTCGGCCCAGGAGAGCTTCTTGCCGTACTTCTTCTTGACCGGCCACAGCAGCCGCCGCGACTTGTCCAGGTTCACGTTGTCCGGCCAGCTGTTCAGCGGCGCGAAACGCTGCTGGCCGGCGCCGGCCCCGCCGCGGCCGTCGGTGAGGCGGTAGGTGCCCGCGGCGTGCCAGGTCATCCGGACGAACAGGCCCGCGTAGCTGCCGAAGTCGGCCGGCCACCAGTCCTTGGAGTCGGTCAGCACCGCCCCGATGTCCGCCTTCACGGCGGCCAGGTCGAGAGTCTGGAACGCCTCGCGGTAGTCGAGCTCCCCGTGGTAGGGGTCGGTGGCGGGCGGGTTCTTGGCCAGGATCTTCAGGTTGAGGCGGTTCGGCCACCACTCGTGGTTGGCGTCGCCCAGGGTGGGGTCGACCCGGCCGTGCGCGACCGGGCAGCCGCCGGCACTGGCGCCCTCGGTCTGCTCAGCAACCTCAGGCGTCTCCCCGTCGGCAATAATCGGGTCGTGGTTCTCAGCCATATAAATCCTTCCGGACTTGTCGGATCTTGCTACTTAAGCGCGAGCTTGTATTCAGATGCTGGCTGTGAAGTGTCACCGCGGGAAGAGCAGTCGCCGCACAGGCCCCAGTAGATCACTTCGGCCTCACTGAGGACGAAGCCGCGGTGATCGGAGGGAGTGAGGCAGGGCGCCTCGCCCACCGCGCAGTCGACGTCGACGACGGCACTGCACGAACGGCAGACGAGATGGTGGTGGTTGTCCCCGACCCGGCCCTCGAACCGGGGCGAACCGCCGGCCGGCTCGATACGGCGCACCAGGCCCGCCGCGGTGAGCGCGTGCAGGGCCTCGTACACCGCCTGCAGGGACACGTGGCCCACCCGCTCGCGGACCCGGGAGGCGACCCCCTCGACCGCGAGGTGATCACCGCCGCGGACTGACTCGAGCAGCGCGACGCGGACGGCCGTCACCCGCAGGCCGGCACCGCGCAGTTCTTCGGCGGTGGTCGGGGTACTGGGTGCGGCCATACCGCTAACCTACTCCAGTAAAGACGAAGAGTTCAAGTTAATGAACGCATCAGGTTTCAACTTTCGGCGGCCCGGGGCCGGTCCTGCCGGAAGTCGCCCGGGCCGGCCTGCGAGCTGACATACTAAGAGTAATCGTTTGACTACTATTCGAGGTGGGCA
>DASWUW010000658.1:0-5846 GCA_036406335.1 Trebonia sp. | reverse complement strand
AGTCGATGACCAACGGAACCGGTGGTCCGCAAACGCCGGCTTCTGGCTACCCGCTGAACGGAAACGGAAGCCCCTCATCGGGCGGCCCGATCGCCGTCAGCCAAGGCCAGGGCCCGGGTCCGGGCGCTGGAAGCCTGAACGGCCCTCCAGGCCAGCCGAGCCTGGCTGCCCCGGCTCCGCCGGCGCGGCGCGGCGATGCTCTAGGCCCGGCCGGAGACCAGGCGCCGCGCAAGGGCTCACGGTTCTCGATCAGCAACTGGCGTGTCCGCTGGCGGCTTATCGCAATCATTACCGTGCCGACTGTCACCGCCCTGATCCTCGGCGTGATCCAGATCGTCAGCTCGGTCAACAACTACTCGTCGTTCAAGCGCGTTCAGGACCTGGCGAACCTCAACTCGCTCGTGGTCAACGCGGCCGGACTGCTGGCCGACGAGCGCGACGACACGGCCGGCTTCGTGGCGGCCGGCGGCCAGGCGAACACCGCTAACACCGTGAACCTGAGGAAGCTGGTGCTGGCCGACCGGGCCAGGACCACCAACGTCACGAACCAGATCCACACTCAGGCCGAAGCCATCGTCAACGGCAGCGGCTACCGCGCCCAGACGGTCCTCGACCTCAGCAACGGCGTGCTCGCCAACATCTCCGACCTGCAGTACATCCGCGCCGCGGCACTCACCACGAAGTCGCCCGCGCTGTCGGTGATCAAGAACTACGACCGGGTCATCCAGGCCTTCGTCACGTCCAGCAATGACATCGCGGCGGGTACCGGCAACGCCACCCTGCAGTCCAACGTCTCGGTGCTCAACGCGCTGCTGCGCATGGAAGACGATGCCTCCCTGCAGCGGGCCTACCTGTACCAGGCGCTCGCCAGCCCCCAGCCGGGACTTACCCCGAGCGCCCAGACGTACCTCAACCAGGCGATCGAGCAGCAGCAAGCGGACACCGCCGCCTTCAGCCAGGCGGCCAGTGTTGCCGAGCAGCAGACGTACAACAACACGGTTGCGGGCCCGCGGGTTGACGAGGCGAAGAGCGCGGAGCAGCTCGCCATTGCCACCGCCACCAACAACCAGACGCTGAGCATCGGGTCCCCGCAGACCTGCGCGGCTAACAACCTGAGCTCGGCCGCCTGCTGGCTGGACACGCAGTCGTACCAGATCAGCCAGATGCGCAACGTCAGTAACAACCTCGTCAGCGACATCACCACCCAGGCCAACTCGCTGGAGTCGAACTCGCTGCACACCGCGGTCATCGTCTCCGTCGCGACACTGCTGCTGCTGATCCTCGTCCTGCTGATTACGACGTTCGTGGCCCGCTCGATGATTCGCCCGCTGCGCAAGCTGCGGGCAGACGCCCTCGAGGTGGCGGGCAGCAAGCTGCCTGAGATGGTCCGCCGGCTGAGCGAGAGCGAGGGCGGCGACGCCTCTGCCGACATCGAGCCGATCGGCGTCACTTCCACCGACGAGATCGGCGAAGTGGCGCGGGCCTTCGACCAGGTCCACCGGGAAGCGGTGCGGCTGGCGGCGGACGAGGCCATGCTGCGCGGCAACCTCAACGCGATGTTCGTCAACCTGTCGCGTCGCAGCCAGTCGCTTATCGAGCGCCAGCTGTCGCTGATCGACAACCTGGAGCAGTCGGAGCAAGACGCCGACCGGCTGTCCAGCCTGTTCCGCCTGGACCACCTGGCGACCCGTATGCGCCGCAACTCGGAGAACCTCCTGGTCCTCGCGGGCCACGAGGCGGCCAGCAGGCGCTGGAGCCAGCCGGTCCCCCTGGTCGACGTGCTGCGCGCCGCGATCTCGGAAATTGAGCAGTACGAGCGCGTCGTACTCAACGTGCAGCCCGGTATCCAGGTGGTCGGCCAGGCGGTCAACGACATCGTGCACCTCGTGGCGGAGATCGTGGAGAATGCCACCACGTTCTCGCCCGAGGACACCCAGGTGTACGTGACCGGCCAGCCGCTCACCAGCGGCGGGGTCCTGCTTGACATCACCGACAACGGCGTGGGCATCACCGAGCAGGAAATGGCGCACGCCAACTGGCGGCTCGATAACCCGCCGGTGGTGGACGTCGCCGTCTCCCGCCGCATGGGCCTGTTCGTGGTCGGCCGTCTGGCCGCCCGGCACGGGGTCAGGGTCCGGCTGCGGCACGCGCAGTCCGGCGGCCTCACCGCGCTGATCTGGCTGCCCGAGTCGGTCGCCACACCGGACACTGCCCAGCCGCTCGGCCGCCTGCGGAAGTTCGAGGCCGACGACTACGGTCCCGCCCCGTCGCTGTCCGCGCCCCCCGTGGGCGGGTTCGGCGGCGGCCCCGGCACCGCCCCGCTGCCGCCCGCGCCAGTACCCGCCGGAACCGGCATCAGCAACGGCGTCGGCAACGGGAACGGAAACGGGAACTTCAGCGGCGCGGCCGCGACCGCGTCCAGGATCCCGCGCCTGGCCGGCGCCCCTGGCGGAAACGGCAACGGAATCGGCAGCGGCAGCGGGGCCTTCCCCGCCTTTGGAGCCGGCAACGGCTCCGCCCGGCCCGCACCGAACGGTCCCGGCGGACTCGGAGACCCCAACCCGAACGGGACACCCGGCGGACCGGGCGGAACCGGCCCGCTCCCCGCTGTCGACGGGCCCGGAGGCAAGCTGCCGGTCCGCAAACCGGGTAACCACCCGCTCGGGCCCAGTGCTCCGGCTGGCGGCGCTTCGGCGTTCGGCGCCGACAGCCTTGGCAACAGTGATTTCGCCACCACCCGGATGCCCGCCCTTGGCGGCGACGGCGGCTCGGCGGGCACCAGCCCGATCCCGCTGCAGCCGCCGGCCGGCCTAGCCGGAAACGGCAACGGACTCAGTGGCCCCGACGGCGGCACGATAACGGTCCCGCCGACGCTGGGGGCGACGCCTGACCAGCGCCTGCCGATCTTCGACTCGCTCGAGTCGGACTGGTTCCGGCGCAGCGGTAAGTCCCTGGGCTCGAACGCGGCCCCGGTCGCGGGACAGGCCTGGAATTCGCCGGCCGACGAGGGCTGGCGGGCGGCGCGTGTCGTGGCGGCACCGGAAGCGGGCGAAAACACGACCGCCGGGCTCCCCAAGCGCGTCCCCCGGGCTAACCTCGTGCCCGGTTCGGTTGGCCTTGGCAGCGGGGAAACCGAGAGTGCGCCCCCGGCGCGCTCCGCGGATACAATCCGCAACCGGATGTCCAGCTTCCAGCGCGGTGTCCGGGAAGCGCGTGCTGCCGGACCCCAGAACGAGGAGCTATAGAACGCATGACACCTAAACCCACGGAACAAGCCATCGGAACTAGGGGAGGCGCCTGTATGCACGGGCGAGAAGAGGAGCGCGCGTGAGCACGCCAGGACGCCCGGTCCAGGACCTCAGCTGGCTGATCACGAACTTCGTGGAGCGGGTCCCCGATGTGGCCCACGCGGTCGTCGTGTCCTCGGACGGACTGCCGCTCGCGTTCTCCGCGGGGTTCCCGCAGGAGCGGGCGGATCAGCTCGCCGCGGTCACCTCGGGCCTGACCAGTCTGACCCAGGGTGCTTCCCGGGTCTTCGAGGGCGGCGCCGTCGTGCAGACGGTCGTCGAAATGCAGCGCGGCGTGCTGGTCATCATGGCGATCAGCAACGGTGCCAGCCTCGCGGTCCTCGCCGCCTCCACCTGCGACCTCGGGCTTGTCGCGTACGAGATGACCCTGCTGGTCGAGCGAGCGGGCCGGGTTCTCACCCCGGCCGCCCGCGGCGGCATGATGCAGGCAGCGATGCCGGGAGACGTTCGGCGATGATGAAGGCAAGCGGCTCCACTTCTAGGGGGCAGGGTGTCAGGGCTCGGACGCGGCGGTGACGACCGCGGGGGCCCTCCCGCATGGCAAGGTCAGGCACGGACCGGGTCATGGGAAGTGGACCCGCCGCAGCGTCAGCCGTATACCTCCGCACCGCAGTTCCCTGCGGATGACGAGAGCGGCGCCACCCGGCTAGTCCGGCCCTACACAGTGACCGGGGGCCGGACCCAGCCGCGCTACAAGCTCGCGCTTGAAGCCCTGGTTAGTGCGACCGTTTACGAGCCCCGTGATCTGTCTGTGCTCGCACCGGAGTGCCAGGCAATCCTCCAGTTCTGCCTTGACTGGCGGTCTGTGGCCGAGATCTCGGCGGTGCTGCGGATGCCGCTCGGCGTAGCCCGCATCCTGGTCGCGGACATGAGCGCGGACGGCCTCGTCCGCGTTCACCAGCGCGACGACTCTGAGGGCCGTCCCGACCTCAACCTGCTTGAAAGGGTGCTTAGTGGACTCCGTAAGATCTAACGTCGCCCGGTCGCAAGGAGGCGGTGACGCATCGGCGATGACGTCGGTGAAGATCGTCGTCGCCGGCGGCTTCGGTGTCGGCAAGACCACCTTCGTCGGCTCGGTGTCGGAAATCACCCCGCTGACCACCGAGGCGGTCATGACCGTGGCGTCGACCGACGTGGACGACCTGTCCCACGTCCCGGACAAGAACACCACCACGGTGGCCATGGACTTCGGCCGTATCACGCTGGAGAAGGACCTGGTGCTCTACATGTTCGGCACGCCCGGACAGCACCGGTTCTGGTTCATGTGGGACGACCTGATCCAGGGCGCGATCGGCGCGGTGGTCCTGGTCGACACCAGGCGGCTCGCCGACTCGTTCCCCGCGGTGGACTACTTCGAAGCGAGCGGCCTGCCGTTCGTCATCGGTATCAACGGGTTCCACGGGCAGTTCCCGCACCGCTCCAACGATGTGCGCGAAGCCCTCGCGGTGCCGTCGAACACGCCGGTTATCCCGTGCGACGCCCGTAACCGCGAGTCGACCAAGGCCACGCTGGTGACCCTGGTCGAGCACGCGATGTCGATGCAGACTGCCGGACGCTACTGACATCGCCCGGGGGGACGACCACTCGTACCCCCGGGCCTCACCCGATAGCGCGAACCGCCGTTTTGGCCGGACGGGCAGCCGGCCCGCGGTACCCAGTGGCCGCGAGATCACCCCGCGCTGAAGCCACCCCGCGCCGACGTCAGTCCGCGCTGCGGCGGGCCCCGGGAATGGTCAGGAAGGTCAGCGTCCGGCGCCCCAGGGCCCGTACCCGCCCCCGCCGCGCAGTCTTGGTCCCGTGCCCGCGGTCCGCCTCGCGGTCCTGGCCCGAGTCATCCGCGTCACCCGGGTCGAGCCAGGGCAGCAACGCGGTGAGCGGGTCCGTAGTCCTCGCGGGGTCGTCCTCGTACGCGGGCCCGGGACGCGGCAGACGGGCGGCGGCGGCCTCCTGCCGGCGGGCCCGGTCCTGCTGCTGGGCAATCCCGATCAGGACGTCAAGCGCGGCGAACTGCTCGCCCGTGGAAGGCCCGGTATGCGGCTCCGCCACCAGGCGCGGCCCCCGGGCGCTGACCTGCCCCGAGCCGGTCAGATCGTCCCCTCTTCTGTTCATTTCCCCCGAAATCCTTACCTTCAGTATCTCCCTGATTACCCTCAGTCGCCACCATAGCGAAGACATCACCCGTTGATGACCAACAATCCGGAAAACCTGAAGCCAACTGCCCGGGCCGCCAGAGCGCCCGCGCCCGCCTGTCCGTTTGCGGTAGCCTTGCGCCTGGCAAGGGGCGGTAGCTCAGCAGGTCAGAGCAGCGGACTCATAATCTGCCGGTCGTGGGTTCGAGCCCCACCCGCCCCACGCACTTCTGATCACCCTCGGGGACCAGCGGCTCGGAGCCGCAGCCTGCGCGCCGCCTTGGTCTCGCGACTTAGGCAAGTCCTGGAACGGTAATGAACGCGGGAATGTGACGCGGCCGGACGGCCGCGAAATCGCGCAGGTTCACCGTCGCAACGGTGGCGATCCCGAGCCGCTCGCAGATGGCGA
>DASWUW010000657.1:0-3730 GCA_036406335.1 Trebonia sp. | reverse complement strand
GTCGGGGAAGCGGGCGAAGGACAGGAACGCCGCCCAGGAGTCGCCCTGCACCTGCTCCAGCCGCAGCATCGTGCGGCCGTTGTGCACCGCGCCCTCGTACAGCTGCTCGATCTCGCCCGAGCTCCAGGCCCGGCGGCGGGTCGCCGACGGCGGCGGGTCGCCCATCGAGCCCATCAGGGTATGCCGGAACAGCCAGGCCACCTCGCGGGAGTTCGCGTGCCGCGCGGCCAGCGCGGACGCGGTGAGCGCACGGCCGAGCCGCTCCGCCTGGTCGGTCCACTTGCCGACCTCGCCCGCCGGCACCGCGTCGCCCTCGTGCCCGGGGCTCCGGTCGGCGCCCCGGTAGGTGCTCACGAACTGCCCGAACAGGCCGTCGGTGAGCTGGGCGCGCACGGACCGCTGCCCGAGCCGGACACCGATGTAGATCTCCTTAGACCAGAAGTCCTTGGCCCACACGTGCTGGTAGATCTGCTCCAGGTACTCCCGCCAGCCGGGGCCGCCGTCGCTGGTGGCGTCCAGGCCGGTGGCCCACTCCACCGCCGGGTAGGGCCGGTGGGCGATCCGCAGGTGCACCTCGGCGTCCGCCATCCGGATGGCGGCCAGGGCCACGGTGATGTTGGTGGCCAGCGACTCGCGCTCGTCCGGGGTGGTGAACTCGTACGACACCGAGGGCACGCGGTAATAGGCCCACGCGTGGGTGTCGGTGAGCAGCACCCGGTCGTCGAAGTACCTGACGGCGAGCCGCTTGCGTCCCTTCGACTTACTGCTCATGGTCACTTCTTCCTTGCCGGTTCTTTCCCGGTGCGGCGGACAGGCCCGCGACAAGTACCCCGGCGAGCGCGGTGTAGGCCACGCGCGTCTGCGGGCGCAGGGTGGCCGGGCCGGTCGCCGCCACCGGGAGCATGTCGTCCCAGGGGACGCGGACGATCGCACGGGACCGTCCGCGGGCGATCGCCTCGGCGTGCTCCACGTCGGGCAGCGAGCGGCGGCTCACCCCGTTGATCACGGTCACCGACTGCATGGCCAGCTCGGCGTGGCCGTTGTTGTCGAGCCAGTCGCGGGTGTCGGCGAGGGCGCCGGCCGCGTCCACGTTGGCCGGCACCACCACCACGAGCTGATCGGTGATCTTGAGCAGCCGGGTCAGGCCCGCCGCGCCCGGGTCGAGCACGGTCAGCGGGTAGTGCCGGTTCAGCTGCTCCAGAAGCTTGACCTCGTCACCGTCCCGCAGCGGCTCGTGCGAGGCGATTACGTCGAGGCGGGAGGGATTCGGCTTCGGGGTGGGGTGCAGGCCGTCGGGCCGGGTGGGCGCGACGGGCTGCGGCTCCCGGCCCGCGAGCAGCTCCTCGAGCCAGGCGGCCGGGGCCCGGTAACGGGCCAGGGTGCCGTCGTGCAGGTCCACCGCCGCCACCGCCTGCTCGCGCAGGCTGGCGAGCATGGACGCGGTCATCAGCGCGGTCACCGACTGGCCGGCCCCGCTGGTGCAGCCGAGCACCAGGATCCGCTTCGGCTCGGCGACCGGACGCCGGGCGCGGTTACGGTCCATCGCCTCCTGGTCGCGGGCGGCCGGACCCTGCGCGGCGCCGTTGCCGGTGACGATGCGGACCTTGCCGCCCCAGGAGCCGGACCGGTCCCGGCCGGGGGCGCTGAGCGCCCGCTCGATCGACGGCAGGGTCTTCGACTGGGAGGCCGCGGCCTCCGTGATGGTGGGAGCGGCGGGTTCCGGGGCGGGAGCCGAGAAGACCGGTTCGGGGACCTGGGGCGGAGCGACCGGCGCTTCCGGCGCGGCGAAGACCGGGGCTGGCGCCGGCTCAGACTCGGCTTCCAGCGCGGGCTCGGGCTCGGCTTCCAGCTCAGGCTCAGGCTCAGGCTCAGGTGCAAACTCAGGCTCAAACTCGGGCTCGGGTGCAGGCTCGGCGGTCAGCGCGGGCTCTACCGCTAGCTCGGGCTGGGCGGCCGAAACCGGCTCAGCGGCTGGTGCGGGAGGGGCCTCCGCTGCCGCGGCCGACTCGACTAGTGCGGACTCGACCGGTGGGGACTCGACCGGCGCCGGCGCGGACGGCTCCGGCGCCGCACCGCTCGCTATGACTAGGGCGACAGCGGGCGGCACGGTCGACGGCTCCGGTGCCGGTACGGCTTCCGGTGCGGGCGTCTCGGCCACGCGGGCCGTCTCGGCTGGCACCGGGCGCAGCGGGCGAGGGGCAACCGGCCAGGTGAGCGCGGACTTGGCCGGCGGCGCGAGCGTGGCCGACGATGCGGAGTGCGCGGGCTCCGCCAACTGCTCGAGATCCGGTACCTGCTCAGCCTCTGGTACCTGCTCAGCCTGTGGTGTCGGCGCAGACTCCGGCTCCGGTTCGGGCTGCAGTGCCTGCCCGGGCTGCAGTGCCGGTTCGGGCTGCAGTGCCGGTTCGGGCTCGGGTGCTTGCTCAGACTCGGCTGACCGCATGGGCTCGGGCTCAGTCGGCTGCAGTGATTCCGGTGAACGCACGGATTCCGGTGACGGCACGACCGAGAGGGGCCGGACGGGCGGGGCCGACGGAACTGGCGGCACCCGCTGTACGAGCCTGCCCTTGTCCGTTTCCCGGACGGCGGGAGATGCCTGAGCTTGCGGTGACTGGACCTGCGGTGACTGGGCCTGCGGTGACTGGGCCGGCGGCGCGGGCCAGACCGGGGGGGCGGACGGCGTAACCGGCGCGTCCGGCTGGCTGGGCTGAGGACCGGTCCGCCGGAGCGGCCCGTCATGCGAAACTTCCAGGCGCGGGTTCTGCCGGGAGGGAGCGCCGGCGCGGGGACGCGCGGGCTCGGGAGCGGACACCGGGGGCGCTGGCGTCACGGGCGCTGACGCGGCCGAAGAGGCGGTCTTGGAGTCGGCCGGGGGTGGCGCTGACGCGGGTACCGCGGGCGCCGACGTTCCGGATGAGGGCGGCGTGAACGAGGGCGGTGCCGACGAGGGCGGCGCGGGCCAGGTCGGCACGAGAACCGACGGCACGGGCGCCGACGCGACCGGTGCCGCCGGCCGGGGCGCTGGCCACCCCGGTACGGACGAGACGGGTGCGGGCGCAGGCGAGGCAACGTCCGGGACGCCGTTCTCGTCCTGGTGCCGCTGTCCCGGCGGCTGCGGGGGGCGGACCGTGGGCCGCAGCAGGTTCGCCGGCGGCTCGGACCGGTCGGGTGCCGCACCGGGGGCAACCGGCGGGAGCAGGCGGGCGACCGGGATAGCGGCCGGCCGCCACACTCCGGGGTAGCCAGGGGCGACTCCGGGACGACCGGATCCGGCCACCCGCGGGCGTTCCTGCGCCCGGACCCGCTCCTGGATGCGTTCCTGGACCTGCTGACGCTGCGGCGCGGCCTCGGTCCGGCGCGGCCGGGCCGGCTGGCGCTGGGTGGCTACCTCTGCGCCGGGCTGACCCGGGGCGGGCACCCGTGCGGCGGCGGATTCCGGCCGGAAGACTGAGGTGGGCTTGAGTACCGGCCCCGTACGCAGCGGCTGGGCCTGCCGGGCAGACGCGCCCGCGGTCAGGGCCGGGCGGGCTAGCCGCTCGCCCGGCTGGGGGGCGGCCGCGCGCTGCCTGGCCTTCGCCTGGCGGCTGCGCCAGACGCGGGCGGTCAGCACTACCTGATCCTTCTCGCTGAGCGGCACGAGGCGGACCCAGGTCCGCGGCTCGGACAGGTAGCGCATCTGCGACTCCACCAGTTCCGGGAGCCGCTTGTTCTCGATAACCGGCCTGGTGGT
>DASWUW010000656.1:0-2199 GCA_036406335.1 Trebonia sp. | reverse complement strand
CGAGCAACGCCATGAGTAGTCCTCCCTGAGGAAGCGGTCGAAATGACTGACGGACGTGCCAGCCTCAGCCGGGCATGGTGAGGACCGGCTTGATCACCTCGCCGCGGCGCGAGGCCCCGACGGCATCCTCGATGCGATCTAGCGGGAAGAACTCAATAAGCCGGTCGAAGGGAACCGTCCCTGCGCATACAGGTCCATGAGCGCGCCGATAAGTTCCGGGCTGCGGCCATTGCCGCCGAGGACACCGACGATCGACTTGCCGTGCAACGTGCTCGCGTGGTCGATGCTCAGCTCGGCTCCGGCCGGCGTACCGCCGATCAGCACGCATGTGCCGAGCATGCCAACCGAGTCGACTGCCTGTCTGACGACCGTGACTGCACCGGTGCACTCAACGGCGTAGTCCGCCGGGCCACCGCAGATATCGCGGATTGCCCGTACCGGGTCTTCCTGTGTCGTGTTCACGGTGTGGGTGGCGCCGAGCTGCTTAGCCAGTGCCAGCCGCGGCTCATGGCGATCGACAGCAACGATCTTGGTCGCTGCCGAATTGGCGCAGGCCATGATCGCTGCCAGTCCGACAGCGCCGGCCCCGTAGACCGCGACCGACGCGCCGGGCGACGGCCGGATGGCGTGGAAGACTGCTCCCGCACCAGTCGCCAGCCCGCACGCGAGAGGACCCATGAGCCCAACGGGAAGGCCGTCGGGGACTGGTACCAGCGACGAGGCATAGGTCAGCGCGTGGGTGGCGAACGACGACTGGCCGAAGAAGTGGCTCGAGAGCCGCTGACCGGCCGGTTCACGCAAGGCCGACGAGCCGTCTGGCCGGCCGCCGGTGGACGCGAGCGCGAAGACCGACTGGCAGTACCTGGGCTCGCCGGCTAGGCAGTGCCGGCACTGCCCGCACCATGGCCAGCCGATAACGACGGCCTGGCCTTTTCGTACCCCGGAGACACCCTCGCCGACTGCCACGACGGTGCCGGCGCCCTCGTGCCCGAGCACTCCGGGCAGCGGGAACGGCAGGTTGCCGTCTCGGGCGGCGATGTCGGTGTGACAGATGCCGGCGGCCGCAACCTTGACCAGCACCTCGCCGCGGCCGGGCTCACCGATCTCAACATCCCTGACGTCGAACCGACCATGCAGGCCGTCGACGACCGCCGCGCTGATCCGCATGAACTGCTCCCTTCACCGCGCCGTCGCAGAGGGACCCTCGCCGCCAGGCCGGAGCCGTGGGGAGGACTTATGGCAGACTGTATTGGTAGCCAATCCGTATAGGCAAGTATCATTTCGATAAACGTTAGAGTTCGACCTTGCTCGTCCCTGAGTCCGCAGAGCAGCACCATAGTCCTTGTTTAGTGTGCAGCGACGCAGGGCTGAACAAACCAGGAACATGCCGAGACTCTTGACATGACCACTATTGGCTACCAATCGTGGGAGTCAATCAGGGTCTACGGCGACACCAAAGGCATGCCGCCGTCGGCCGCTGTCAGAGCCGTGCGGAGGACTGCGCCATGGATTGCCCAGAATGCCTGCCCGTCGACGCAGTGGGCGTAGATCCTCAGCAGGACCGCTGCCGTCCCCGGCGCAGCGGGCGACGCCGCCCACGGGCACGGCAGGGTCCAGCCACAGCGACACCGCCGCGTGCCGCAGGTCATCCGGGCGGCGGCCGAGCGGCGACCTGTACTGTGCAGGGGCTGAGGCCCTGCCTGCCGGCCTCGGCCCGGTCCCCGTAGTGACCGGGCCTATGCGATTCACGGCCCCCGGCCCGGTCAGGGCCGCTTGTCAGCGCTTAGCTGACGCGCTCGGTGCGGGCCTCGTACTCCTCGCGGGCGGCGAGGACCTCGGCGATGTGCCGCACGGACCACTCCGTGAGCTCCCTCAGGGGCTCCCGTAGTGTCTGACCCAGCGGAGTTAGCGCGTACTCCACGCGGACCGGCACGGCCGGGTAAACCGTCCGGTGGACCAGGCCGTCGCGCTCGAGGGCGCGCAGCGTCTGGGTGAGCATCTTCTCGCTCACTCCCGACAGCCGCTTCCGCAGCTGGTTAAACCGGCACGCCCCGTGCTTGAGCTCGCCGAGGACGAGAACCGTCCACTTGTCGCCGATCCGGTCGAGCAGATCCCGGGACGGGCAGCCGCGCGCGTACGGGTCCCACGATGATGTCGGCCCGGTCACATCCTGGGTATTCGTCACGCTGCTCACCTCGT
>DASWUW010000655.1:0-6133 GCA_036406335.1 Trebonia sp. | reverse complement strand
GCCAGGACGTAGCCCTTCTTCTGATCTTTGAGCCATTCCCGCAGATCGGGGCTGGATCCATAGACCTCGCCCCCGGCTGCCCACCGGAACGGCACCCCGGCTTTCACCGCCCGGGCGAACATGTTCCTCGCCAGCCGCGGCTTCGTCGCGAACGGCACCTCGTCGCCGATCCCGGCGGCCCGGCACCGCTCCCGGTCCTCCGTCCACTTCTTCGGCAGGTACAGCTCCCGGTCGATCAGCGCTCTCGCCCCGTCTGGCGCGCAGTAGGCCAGGAACACGCCGACCTGGCAGTTCTCCACCCGCCCGGCCGTCCCGGAGTACTGCCGGGCCACCCCCGCGGACATCCGCCCCTTCTTCAGGAACCCGGTCTCGTCCGGTGCCAGCACCGCCCCCGGATCCCCGAATTCGCGGGTCACGTAACGGGCCAGGGTGTCCCGGCAGGCGTCCTCGTCCCACGGGGCCGAGTTCAGCAGCTTCTGCAGCCCGTCCGGCGTCGCGTCCCCGGCGAACTCCGCCAGCTGCCAGGAAGTCTTCCGCTCCTGCTGCGACAGCAGCCCCAGCAGGTAAGCCCGCCCGTGCCTGCGCACCTTCGCGTTCGGGAAATCCCCCGCGACCTGCGCGAACAACTCGTTGAACCGTTCCGACCACGCGGCATGGGCATCCGCCTCCCGCACCCGCGCGTCCTGCATGACAGCCAGCATGCCGCAATCCTGGCCAGAACCGGGACTCAGGTCACGCAGCCACACCGCGACAAGTAACAGGCGGCCGTTGTAGTACTAGGCCATTCGACATCGAAGACACACCAGAACTCATCAATCTCTGCCTCTTCCTCGGCCGCTCTGCTGCGGGCATCGATGGCCACGGCTACTAGAGTCCGAGGCACGGATCGCCCTGCCCAGTCTCGACTCGAAGGTCAACGGCGGCCACGTCCCGCACTGGCGGCTGCCGCTTGAGGGCGTCAAGATACTCCAGTTCCGTCCTTTCTCCCTTGCAGAAGACGACCAGCGTCTTCCGTGGTCGTCGGGTCGCGACCTTCCGTTTGAGAGGACGTGAACCAGTTCTGTCTCGGCGGTTCATGATGCGTCGTTTGGCTCAAGACCGAGTGCGCGCCGTAGTGTGAACTGGTCAAGCTCAGGAACTGCCCCGAATCGCCCTTGAAGATAGGCGCGTTCCAAGTTTAGGGATCGCCGTACTTTGTCTCCGCCATATTCTGCGAGCGCGGTGAGAGTGGTTGCGCCGTCAGTTCCTTTTTCGGTCAGCCATACCTCATCGCGGTTGAGGTAGTTAAGCAGACTCGTGTCGTGGGTAGTAAATATGAGCTGAGCACCGTGAGGGTTTGTTTGTGGATCTTGGAATAGTTCAAGCAGTCGGGCAGAAAGTTTCGGGTGCAAGCTTGCATCGATTTCGTCAAACAACAGGACCTGGCCGCGTCGCAACGCTGTAAGCGCTGGCCCGATGAGCGTAAACCACGTCTGCGTTCCCGCCGACTCCTCGGCGATTTCGAAAGGCACCTCTTGTCCCCCGGCGGTGTGGATGAGCCGCAGTCGACGCCTCGGCTGTCCAGACAGACGAGTCTCGTCTTCGTCCTCCACGAACTGCACGTCGTCTATGCCGAGGTCAGCAAACCGGAGCAGTGCCAGGGCCGATTCCCGGCCGTCTAGCGGCGTAGCGTCGAGGTCATCGAACAACGATGCCTGTGCCGATACGGCAGGGTCTACGAATAGGCGCTCGGTCACTGACATGCCAGGCCCACCAGCCATACCACCAGGAAGTCGCCGCCACGTTGCACGGCGCCGAGCACCAAGGACTCGGACCGCGGACAGATGCCGCCCAAAGGGGGCGACATCTGGATCGTTAAACCGCATTGCCGCTGAAAGCGCCAGCGTGGTGGGCGTGAGCAGTTCCCTGGTGCCAGCCAGTGCGCCAAGCCCTCGCCGGAAGTGGATCTCTAGGCCGTCCCGCTCGAATAGCACCCGACGCCGCCGCTCTGGGTAGCTGTACAGGCCCTCGAACAGCACCGCAGAGTCAACGACCTCGACACGGTACGCGTACCGTACGTCCCGGACCACCATCTCCACCTCGTGGACCGAGGAAGTAGCTGGTCCTGGGCCGAACTTAAACGGTTCTCGCGGAACGACCTGATCCCATGCTCGGAGGGAGCGTCCAACGGCTGTCGACAGCCAAGCGAGAGACTCGACAACGTTGGACTTCCCGGAGGCATTAGGGCCATAGATCCCCGCGATAGTCAGCACCCGCTCGGCGAGCAGGTCAAAACCTCGAGTTGACGGCCTATCGCCATCAACGGCGATCATGGACAACTCGACTGGTTCCAAGATCGATCGGTAGTTAGCAGCCTCGAACCTGAGCAGCATCGTGCACCCTCCTGGCTGTCAGGATGCAGGCTAACACGATCTCGCGTCAAGAACTGACGGATGAGGCAATCAGCAAGCGGCTACTGCGCACACTGATTATCGCGGCTGGCTTCAGGCTCGAGAATTCTTGGGTGCCCCGGGAAGGTGCGAGACTCGATTGTCGGTGATCCAAAGGGCCAATCCTGAGTGCGTCAATTTTGTCGGGCCGACGCGTTTCCGCTGATAGCGGCTTTGCTCTGAAGTGCACCGTTACAACCAGGTGAAGACCACCTGGCCTGCCCGGACAAAGTGTTACTCACCAGTCACCTGCAACTCTGTCGCACCCCCGCTGACCCGGGCCGGCCCGGCGGCGCCACGCTGTTCAGCCTCCTGCTGCTCCCGGGCGGGCGGGACGCGGCTGAGGCGCAGTTGAACAAATCCGCCGCTGATTGCCAAGCGGAAGGCGTTCGGGAGAAGGTGCTCGCGCTGGCCTGCGCCCCGCGTAGCCCGCGGCCCGGAGCGCTGCTGCGGAAGGAGAGTATGTCCGCCACGGACGGTGTCACGGCGTGCCCGGATGACTTCCCGCCGACGGCCATGCCCATCGATAACCCGGCGCCTTCGACCTTGAAGAGCGAAAAGACCCCAGCTAACGGGCGTGAGCGAGGGATTGGTAATGGCGACCGATAACGAGGAAAAGCTCCGGGAATACCTCAAGCAGGTCACCGCGCGGCTCCGCCAGACTCGCCAGCGCCTGCATGACGCGCGGGAACGCGACCGGGAGCCGGTCGCGATCGTCGGGATGGGCTGCCGGTTCCCCGGCGGCGCGGACAGCCCCGATGACCTGTGGGACCTCGTCGCCGGCGGAACCGACGCGGTCGGCGGGTTCCCCCAGGACCGCGGCTGGGACATCGGCGGCCTGTACGGCGATAACTCCGAGGAGGGCATGGCCCAGACCCGGCAGGGCGCGTTCGTGTACGGCGCGGCCGGGTTCGACGCCGGGTTCTTCGGTATCAGCCCGCGGGAGGCGCTGACCATGGACCCGCAGCAGCGGGTCATCCTCGAGGTGTCCTGGGAGGCACTGGAGCGGGCCGGGCTCGACCCGGCCGGACTGCGCGGCTCCGCCACCGGCGTGTTCTTCGGCGCGGGCTACTCCGGCTACGGCGCGGGCCTGGGCGACGCCGGCGGCTCCGAAGGCTACCTGATGATCGGCAGCCTCACCTCGGTCATCTCCGGCCGCGTCTCCTACACGCTGGGCCTCGAGGGCCCGGCGGTGACGGTCGACACCGCCTGCTCGTCCTCGCTGGTCGCCCTGCACCTGGCCTGCCAGGCGATCCGGTCCGGCGAGTGCACCCTCGCCCTGGCCGGCGGGGTCGCGGTCATGACCTCACCCGGTGCGTTCTCCGAGTTCTCCCGTCAGCGCGGCCTGGCCGAAGACGGCCGCTGCAAGCCGTTCAGCGCCGGCGCCGACGGTATCGGCTGGGGTGAGGGCGCGGGCGTCATCGTGCTTGAGCGGCTGGCGGACGCGCAGCGCCACGGGCACCGGGTGCTCGCCGTCGTCCGGGGCAGCGCCATCAACCAGGACGGTGCGTCCAACGGGCTGACCGCGCCCAGCGGCCCGTCCCAGCGGCGGGTCATCCGCAGCGCCCTGGCCCACGCCGGGCTGCGCACCGACGAGGTCGACGCGGTGGAGGCGCACGGCACCGGGACGACGCTGGGCGACCCGGTCGAGGCGCAGGCGCTGATCGCGACCTACGGGCAGGACCGGCCCGACGGTCACCCGCTGTGGCTCGGCTCGGTCAAGTCCAACATCGCGCACACCCAGACCGCCGCGGGCGCGGCCGGGGTCATCAAGATGGTCCTCGCGCTGCAGCACGGCCTGCTGCCCAGGACGCTGCACGCGGACGAGGCCTCGCCGCACGTCGACTGGTCGGCCGGCGACGTCCGGCTCCTCACCGAGCCGGTCCCGTGGCCCGCCGACCCGCAGCGGCCCCGGCGGGCCGGCGTCTCGGCGTTCGGCGTCAGCGGCACCAACGCGCACGTCCTGCTGGAGGAGGCCCCCGCCCCGCAGGCGGCACCGGCCGGCCACGAAGAGGACGAGGACCAGCCGCCGGCCGAAAACGCCGGCCGCACCCCCGCGAGCCCGGTCTTCGCCGGCACCACGGCGACCGCCTGGCCGGTGTCGGGCCGGTCGTCTGCCGGGCTGGGCGCCCAGGCCGCGCGCCTCGCCGCCTGGGTAACGGACCGGCCCGGCCTGGCCCGGGAAGACATCGCCGGGTCCCTCGCCGCCACCCGCTCCGTTCACGGGCACCGGGCGGTGGTCCTCGGCGCCGACGACACCCAGCTCGCCGCGGGCCTGGCCGCCGTCGCGGCCGGGCAGCCGGCCGCGACGGTGTTCACCGGGACGGTCCCCGCGGCCGGGCCCGGCCAGGTCGCGTTCGTCTTCCCCGGCCAGGGCTCGCAGTGGGCCGGGATGGGACGTGAGCTCGCGCTGGCGTCCCCGGTTTTCGCCGCCCGGCTGGCCGAGTGCGCCGCCGCCCTGGAACCGTACGTGGACTGGTCGCTGCCCGACGTCCTCGGCGACGCGAAAGCCCTGGAACGGGTGGACGTGGTCCAGCCCGCGCTGTGGGCGGTCATGGTCTCCCTCGCGGCGCTGTGGCAGGCCGCCGGGGTCGAACCGGACGCGGTCGTCGGCCACTCCCAGGGTGAGATCGCCGCGGCGGTCGTCGCCGGGATCTTGTCCCTGGAGGACGCGGCCAAGGTCGTCGCGCTGCGGTCCCGGGCGCTCACCGCGCTGTCGGGCCGCGGCGGCGGCATGGCCTCGCTGGCCGCGCCCGCCGCCGACGTGCGCGCGCGGCTGACCCCGGGGGACGGCCGCCTGCAGGTCGCGGCGGTCAACGGCCCGCGCGCCACGGTCGTGTCGGGCGACGCCGGCGCGCTCGCCGAGCTGGTCGCCGCCAGCGAGGCGGACGGCGTCCGGGCCCGCATCCTGCCGGTCGGCTACGCCTCCCACGGGCCGCAGGTCGAAGAGCTGGAAGCCAGCATCCGGAGCGCCCTCGACGGCATCACCCCGCAGCCCGCGCGGCTGCTGATGGTCTCCTCGATGACCGGGGAAGTCCTGGCCGGCCCGGAGGCTGACGCCGCCTACTGGTACGCCAGCCTGCGCGCCCCGGTGGAGTTCGAGCGCGCCGTCCGGCGCCTGGCGGCCAGCGGCCACGGCCTGTTCATCGAGGCGTCGCCCCACCCCGTCCTGGTCGCCCCGGTCGGCGACACCCTGGAGTCCTCCGAAGCCTCCGACGGCATCGCGGCCGGGAGCCTGCGCCGCGACGACGGCGGCAGCGCGCGCTTCCTCGCCTCGCTGGCCGAGGCGTACGTCGCGGGTGCGCCGGTCCGCTGGTCCGCCGTGCTCCCGGCCGCGCAGACGGTGGAGCTGCCCACCTACGCGTTCCAGCACCAGCGTTACTGGCCGGCCCCGCTCCCGCTGCTCGCCCCGGGAGAAGGCACCGCGTCGCCGGCCGAGGCCATGTTCTGGGCCGCGGTCGAAGACGGCAACGTACAGCTGCTGGCCGAGGCCCTGTCCGTCGACAGCGGCCAGCCGCTCAGCGAGGTCCTCCCGGTGCTCGCGGCCTGGCGGCGCCGGGGCCGGGAGGAGTCCGCGGTCGCCGGGTGGCGGTACCGCGTGTCCTGGGTGCCGGCGGCGGACGCGGGCCCGGGCGCGCTCGCCGGCCGCTGGCTGCTGGTCGCCCCCGCGGGCCGCGAGACCGCGGCCGGCGCGGTCGCGGCGG
>DASWUW010000654.1:0-1537 GCA_036406335.1 Trebonia sp. | reverse complement strand
AGAGGTTCTGCGGGGCGCGGGAGTCCTTGTAGGCGGCGGAGGCGAACCGGACCAGGCAGCGCTGGCTCAGCCCGGCGAGCCGGGTCACCTCGGCCACGGGCAGCGCGGCGGCGCACTCGATCCGGACCACGCCGGACCACGGGGCACCGACCGGGCCCGGCAGCCGCAGGTACCAGCTGTGCCGCTCCCAGGTGGTGCCCATCCGGAAAGCGGGGGTGCGCTGCCCGGGAGCGAGCCGGCCGACTACGGCGTTGAGCTCGGGCGGCAAGTAGGTGGCGTGGTGCGACTTGATGTAACCGGGCGCGCGGGGCAGGTGCTGGCGGTTGCGCAGCGGCCCGTCCACGACCAGCAGGTCGGTGGTCCCGCCGGCCGGGTGCCCGGCCGGCGCGGCGGTGGCGGTGCCGATCGCGCCGCGGGCCGCCGCGGCCGCGATCACCTCGACCTCGGCCAGGCGCCCCTGCAGCGACTGGGACAGGGCCGTCATCACCGGTGTGCCGGTTCGCTTCAGGGTCACGTGGTGAGCCTTGTACCCGCCGGCCCGGGTGAGGATGTCGCTCGCGTGCGGCGCGACCGAGAACAGGCCGCGGCGCAGCTCCGCCACCACCAGGTGGGCACCCGCGTCGCAGCAGCAGACCACGCCCGCCGCGTAGGACGCGCACAGGGCGGCGGTCGGCTCCGCCGGCTGAACCTCGCCGGTAGCGGGATCGACGCCCGCGGCGTCGCCCTCCACCCAGACCTGCGCTTCCACCCGGCGCACGCCGTCGACGAACAGCAGGGCCTCGGGCAGCGGACCGGTGCTGTCGGAGTCGAGCGGCCGCCAGTTGCCCGCGGGCACCTCTACGTCCGCGTCGACGGTGGCGGTGGAGTCGTCGAGCTGCCCTTCGACTTCCAGGCTGGTGCCGTAGCTGGGATCCCAGCCGTCGACGCTGAAGCGCATCACGCGCCTGGTCATGCTTCCTCCGTTTCGGCGGGCAGTCCCTCGCGGGCGACGGTCGAGGTACGGGCGTTGCGGGCGACCCGGAAGCGGACCGGGACCCGTTCGGCGAGCGCGGCGACGTGGGTGACCACGCCGACCATCCGGTCGCCCTCGGCAAGCGCTTCGAGCGTGGTCGCGACGACCTCCAGGGTCTCCGGGTCCAGGGTGCCGAATCCCTCGTCGAGGAAAATAGAGTCCAGCCGGGCCGCGCCCGCGGCGGCCAGCGCGGAGATCTGCGACGACAGCGCCAGGGCGAGCGCGAGCGACGCCTGGAAGGTCTCGCCCCCGGACAGGGTGCGCACCGAGCGGCGGGCGTCAGCGTCGGCGTGGTCGACCACGTAGAAATCCCCGTCGTCGTAGACGAGGTCGAACTGCCCGCTGGACAGCGCGGCCAGGGTCTGCGACGCCTCCGCCACCAGGTCGTCGAGCGCCTCGGCGACCAGCCAGCGCTGGAACTGGTTGGCCCGCAGCAGGTCGCCGAGCAGCTTGGCCACTTGTTCGTCGGCGGCGGCGGCCTGCTGCCGGGCGATCAGCCCGGCCGCCTCGGCCCGCCGTTCCTCG
>DASWUW010000653.1:0-5895 GCA_036406335.1 Trebonia sp. | reverse complement strand
GGAATCGCTAGTCAGTGCGGCCGGTCAGAACTGGCCGGCCGCGATGCCGGCCAGGCTGACCCGGGTCACCACGTAAGTAACGGTGGCGGCGACGTGGCCGGCCGAACCGCCGGCGAACCCCAGCGGGATGCCGGTGCTGGCGTTGATGGTGATCGCCTCCTGGTAGGCCGGCCCCGTCGCCGCCTTGGGGTTGGCCTTGCTGACCTGGGGCGGCAGGCCGGCCTCGGTCGGCGAGAAGAAGTACCGGCCGTCGTCGGTGTACAGGTCCCAGACGTTGGTGCTCGCCTTGCCCGGAGCGCCCGTCTCGCGTTCCACCAGCGTGGCGTCGCCAGCCGGCGATGCCTCGGTGACCAGGTCGGCGGCCAGCTTCACCAGTGGCTGGCGGGTGGCGGCCGACCCGGCCGGGGAGGTCGGCGCGCCGGTCCTCGCCGGGGGCGCGCCGGCGGTCCGGGGCGCCGGGGGCGCGCCGCCCTCGCTGCACCGCAGGACGGCAGCGGTTTCCCGCTCGCTCATCCCCTCCAGGTAGCGAAGGACGACGGTGGCCCGCTGCCGGGCCGGGAGGGTCAGCAGGGCGCCCAGCAGATCGGCGCGGTTGACGACCTCGTTAGAGACGTCGGGGACGGCGAACTCGAGGCGGTCGAGGTCAGCGCGTACGGGCAGCCCGCTGTAGCGTTGCCAGTGCCGCTTGAACTCGTTGATCAGGATGCGTTTGACGTAGGCGTTCTGGTTGCCGGCGCGCTGTACCCGCCGCCAGTGGCGGAAGGTCTGCACGAACGTCTCCTGCACTAGGTCGTCGGCCAGGTGCCAGTCGCCGCACAGCAGGTAAGCGGTGCGATGCAGCGAAGCCGCGCGGCTACCGACGAACTCCCGGTACTCCTCTTCCAGGCGACTCATTGGCGCCAGCTTCCGTTGGTCACACTTGCCTAGAGCCCGGTTCCGCCCAAAAGGTTGTCGCCCGCTGCGGGCCGGCCCGGCGGCGGAGTCAGAGGGCGAGCATGGCGGCGGTGACCTCGCCGGCCGCGGCGTCCCGCAGGGCGGTGCCCATGTCGTCGAGGACGAGCAGCCGCGCGGCCGGGATCGCGTGCGCGAGCGCCTCGCCGTTGCCGACCGGGAAGAACGGGTCCCTGCGGCCGTGCACGACGAGCGCCGGCAGCGTGAGCTCGCCCAGGCGCTGACGCCACCGCGGTGCGCAGTCGAGCCGGGCGAATACCGTTCCGAGCTGATTCGCCTGCTGCACCGAGGGTGCGCTCGACGGTGTGCGGTCCCAGATGCGGGCCGCGGTCGCGCGCGCCTGCTCCGGGTCATTGCCCAGCAGTCCGGCGCCGTCGGCGGCGAACGCGGCGACGGCCGACCGGTCGGCCCAGTCGGGCATCGGGCGCGAGAACAGCGCGCCCATGATCGCCGCGTCGTGATCCGGCAGATCGTCGTCGACCGGGCCGGGCGCGACCGGCCGGGTGCTGACCAGCGTCAGCGCCGAGAACGCGGTCGGGTGGTCGAGCGCGGCGACCTGAGCGACCATCCCGCCGACCCCGGCCCCGCCGAGGTGAGCCGTCACGGCACCGAGCGTGCCGACGAGCGCCGCCGCGTCGGCGGCCAGATCGCGCAGCCGGTAGCCCGGCGCCTCCGGGTCGACAGTCGTCGACGCCCCGCAGTCGCGCAGGTCGTAGCGGACCACCCGCCGGCCGCCGGCCGCGAGCCGCGCACACACCGAATCGGGCCACGACAACATCGTGGGTCCGCCGGCCAGCAGCAGGAGCGGGTCGTCATCGCGGCCGAAGGTCTCGACGCCGAGTTCGACGCCGTTCGCCCGCACGGAGGTCATCGTGCTCATAGTGTGCTGACCCCGGATCCACCGGAAACTCATCGCCCGGCCGGCGAGCCGCGTACGGGGGCGGCCCGCCGGGTTACTAGTAGGCTGCGCTGTCATGGCGGGCAGCTTTGATCCGGTGGCGTATAACCGCGCCGCCTGGGACCGCGAGGTGGAAAGCGGCAATGAGTGGACCCGGCCGGCCGGGCCCGAGGTTATCGCCCGGGCGCGGGCCGGCGACTGGTCGGTCGTCCTGATCGGGTACCAGCCGGTGCCGCGGGACTGGTTCCCGGCTGACCTGGCGGGCGCGGCGGTGCTGTGCCTGGCTTCCGGCGGGGGGCAGCAGGGTCCGGTGCTGTCGGCAGCGGGTGCGGCGGTGACCGTGCTGGACAACTCGCCGCGGCAGCTGAGCCGGGACCAGGAGGTGGCCGCCCGCGAGGGACTGGCCGTCCGCACCGTGCTCGGGGACATGCGCGACCTGAGCGTGTTCCCCGATGCCAGCTTTGACGTCGTCTTCAACCCGGTGTCCAACGTGTTCTGCCCCGAGCTGGCACCGGTCTGGCGGGAATCGTCCCGCGTGCTGCGCCCAGGCGGAATCTTGATGGCCGGGTTCATGAACCCGGACATCTATATCTTCGACGTCACGGCGCTGGACGAGCGGGGCGAGCTCATAGTGCGCCACCCCCTCCCGTTCACCACCCTCGACCTGCCCGACACCGAGCGGCAGCGCGCCTACGGGACCGGGCCGATCGAGTACAGCCACTCGCTGACCGGGCAGATCGGCGGCCAGCTCGCCGCGGGCTTCATCCTGACCCACCTGGCGGAAGCCCCGCACCACGGGGACGCCACGGCCCGGTACATGCCCGGCTACCTCGCAACCCGCGCCGTCAAGCCCTGACCGTCATCGGCACCACCTGAATCGGGGCATCGCTTCGTGGCAACCAAGGTCATCGGCGGCGGGTCGAGCGCGGTCGCGGCGTCGTCGCACGCCGCGTGCGCTCGCTTCCGGGGCACCGACCCGCTCATCACCGGCCTGACCCGCCGCGGGCTGGCCCAGGCGGTCGGTTTCACCGACGAGTTCGGCGGCATCCCGGATGCCCGCTGGATGCGGGCGCTCACCTTCGAGTCGCTCGTCCGGGACGAGCAGTTCGCCGGCGAGGTCGCCACCACGGCGGTGGGCCGCCTGGGCCTCGACCGCCCGACGCAAGTCGTCGTCGCCAATGCCACGGTCGACGTCGGCCGCAGCGCCGAGCTCCTCGCCGACGCCCATGCCCGGGCGGCCGGAGCAGGTGCCGCCACGATGATCTACGGCCTCGCCGTTCCGTTCGTCGGCTTTGAGGATGAGCGGGCCACCGACGTCAGGCCCGACTTCGCCGTCGTCGCGCCGAAGACCACGGGTGACGGCAGCTGGCTGATCGTGGGTGATGCCAAGGACTACGAGCGGGTCCGGTCCCGCATCGACGACCACCGCCTGCTCAAGGGCTTCCTGCAGGTCGCGCTGGGCGCCGAGTCCGCCGCGGCGTGGAGCAGGCTCCCGGCCGGCCTGGAGGTCCACCGCTCTGGCGTCCTCGCCGTCCCGCGCAACGCCTTCCTCCAGCCGGAAGCCCTCGTGGAGCTTCTCGACGACCACCGCGAGGAGGTGCGCCTGCGGGTGGCCGAGCGGCGGCGCGAGGCGCAGGAGGCCCGCTACGAGTCGGAGTCCCGGCCGGTCGGCGACTACGTACGCCATCTCCGGGCGGCCTTCGACCCGGCCGCCTGCCCGGCCTGCACCCTGTTCAGCTTCTGCCGTCAGGAGCTGCGGGACTCCGCCGACCCGGCTGACCTGCTGATCGAGATCGGCATCGGCGCCGCCGAGCGGCCGCGGGTGCTCGGACTGGTCGACGGAACCGGTAAGGCGGGCTCGGCCAGCGCGTCGGTGCGGGCCCGGGTCCTGGCCACGGTTGACGGGGTCGCCCGGCCCACCGGGCAGCGGCGCGTTGACCCGGCCGGGCTGCCCGGCACCGTGAACGTCGTCATCGCCAAGTCCGACAGCGCGGCGCTCGGTTTGTACGGCCTCGCCACCCAGCGCGTGACCGCCGCGGGGTACGGGACGTGGAACGTCACCGTCTTCGACGACCCGCAGGCGGCGGGCACCCGCCGGGCGGCCATGCGGCTCCTCGGGGCCGACATCCTGGCCCTGCTGCAGGACCGCGGCCAGGCCGATCCCGGGGAGCCGGAACCGGTTCACCTGGTGGTCCCGGACGAGGTGACGGCCGACGTCCTGGCCTCGGTCGCGGACAACCTGGCGGGCGTGGAGCTTAGCCGCCTGCGCTGGGAGAACGACCAGGCCCGGGGGCGGCCGGCGCTCACCTTCGACGGCGAGCCGGCCACCATCCCAAAGCCGCTCACGCCGCAGGAGCGCACCGCGGTGTCGTTCCTCCTGGAAGAGGACCGGGCCCGCGCCTTCACGCTGCGCACACCGGTCGTGGACATCCGGGCCGCCCTGGCCCGCCACCTGGTGGCCGGCGGCCCGGTCACGAACTCCAGCCGGCTCGACTACCTCGTCGCCTGGCCCCGGGAAGCCCCGGGGACCGCACCCGGCACCGCGACCTCTCCGACCGGGTCGAGCAGGAGATCCACACCCCGGGCGCCCGGCTGACCAACCGCCAGTCGAACGCGGTCCACGCCGCCTTCACCGGTACGCAGCCGGGCCAGCCCCGTCCCGCGGACCCGGCGGAGTATGCCGGCCTGATCCGCGGCGAGCTCCGCTACAAGACCGACGCGATGGACGCCGCCCTCCGCGTCCTGGCGGCCCTGCCTACGTCGGGGCTGCGGGCGGTCTACCGCGCTGTCGAGGGGGACGCGCAGGCCGTATGGCGCCGCCGGCTCGCCCTGCACGCCTCCGACCTGGTCCGCTTTGGCCGTACGTACCGCTACTGGCGCAACTCGCTGGTCCCCGCCATCGAGGCCGGCGACAGGTGCGACAGCCAGTTCCGCGCGCTGACGAACCCGCAGTGGGCGCTGGACGCGGCCGGCGACGCCGGCACGCGCCAGCTCATGCGGGCGCGGGTGGCCGGCGTGGATCCGCTGATGCTCGAGATCGACTCGCGCCGGATAACCGGTAAGGAACGGATCGTGCTTCTCCACGTCGGCGAGAGCGCCTGCATCGAGCGGCCAGACGTCGAGGTGAAGTTCCAGAAGGGCAGCTTCAAGTTCTCCGGCCTGTCGATCGGACCGCTCGCGGTGGCCGATGCGGAGAAGCGACGGTTCGAGTGGTCCCCCGCGGTGGAGCCCCAGGTCGACGCGGGCGACGAGCTGGTGATCGCCGACTTCTCCTGGTTCTGCAGCCTCAAGGGCAACTTGCAGCTGCAAGTGGACCGGCCGGCCCCGGACACGATCTCCGCCCCCAAGGCCGCCTGCACCCGGCTCAGCTACTCCGAAGCGCCCGAAGGTCACCAGTACTGCTGCCGTCCGCACGAGGATTCGGAGGCCGCGTGGTCCGACCTGCTGGCCGAGCGCCGGGCCCGCGGCGAGCTCAACCCCGAGGCGTGGCCGCCGGTCGTAAACGGCGATGCCTTCGAGGTAACCCCGGCCGGCGCGCCGGCCGGCGACCCCAGCGCCGGTCCGGCTGTCCCGGCCCCGGACGATGTCACGATCGACGACCTGGAATGAGCATGAGGATCACCTTCGCTCCGCCCCTGGCGCCGGCCGCGCCGGCGGTTCACCACGCCGGCGCCGCGGCCCGGAACGCCTGCGTCGCCGCGGAAGCCCGGGCCCGGCTCCGCGGCCGGCTCTCGGGGGTGACCGAGACGAAAAGAATCCTGCTGAAGGCGGCCGCCGGGGCGGGCAAGTCGTTCGTGCTCAAGAACCTCGTCATCGACGCGATCGAGCATCCGCGCTGCCTGCGGGTGGCGGTGATCGCGTTCCAGAACCGCCAGCTGTGGCCGATCGCGGCGTCGCTGGGCGCGGCGATCGGCCAGCAGCGGGTCTGCCTGTTCGCCTCCAGGGCGGCGTACGACTCCGTCCCCGGCGATGTCTTCGCCCACGCTGAGGTGAACACCACCACCTCAGCCATCCCCGGCGACTGCGTAGTGGTCGTGGCCACGGCC
>DASWUW010000652.1:0-1539 GCA_036406335.1 Trebonia sp. | reverse complement strand
CGGCCCGGCTGACCCCGGCCCGCGTCATCCGCCTGGTGCCGTGGTTCCTGATCGGCTTCGTCGCCGTCGCCGCGGTCAACTCCGCCGGGCTCATCCCGGCTGGCGCCCACCACCCGCTGCAGCACGTGTCGGTGTTCCTGGTCGCGGTCGCCCTGTCGGCGATCGGCCTGACCACCAACGTGGCCGCCCTGCGCAAGGCCGGCCCGCGGCCGTTGCTGCTCGGCGCGCTGCTGTGGGTCACGGTGGCCGCCGCCAGCCTGGGCCTGCAGGCGCTCACCGGCAACAGCTGACCAGACGACCGCGAGCCCGCCCTCGCGAAGACGCCCCCGTAAACACGCCGCCCGGACGACGCCACCGGCCCATTCATCCGCCCGGCGGCGATATGGGAAGCTGATGCGGACACCCCAAGACACCCCGAGACCCAAGATGACCGAAGACCTCCGAAGGGACACCACGCAGTGAGCCGCGCCCAGGTACTGCAGACGACCGACGAAGCGGTGGCCGGGATCGAGGACGGATCTACCGTGCTGGTGGGCGGGTTCGGACTCGCCGGGATGCCGTTCGACCTGATCGACGCGCTGATCCGGCAGGGCGCGAAGGACCTGACGATCGTGTCCAACAACGCGGGCAACGGCGACGTCGGCCTGGCCGCGCTGCTGACGGCCGGCCAGGTGCGGAAGGTCATGTGCTCCTTCCCCCGGCAGGCCGATTCCTGGGTGTTCGACGGCCTCTACCGGGCGGGCAAGATCGAGCTCGAGGTCGTACCGCAGGGCAACCTGGCCGAGCGGATGCGGGCCGCCGGGGCCGGCATCGGCGCGTTCTTCTGTCCTACCGCGGTCGGCACCCCGCTGGCGGAAGGCAAAGAGACCCGCGACATCGACGGGCGCCGCTACGTGCTGGAGTACCCGATCAAGGGCGACTACGCGTTCATCGCCGCCCACCAGTCCGACACCCTGGGCAACCTGGTCTACCGCAAGACGGCGCGCAACTTCGGCCCGGTCATGGCGACCGCCGCGACGACGACGATCGCCTCGGTCCACGAGGTCGTGCCCGTCGGATCGCTGGATCCCGAGGCGGTGGTGACCCCGTCCATCTACGTGGACCGGGTCGTCAAGGTCGAGGCCCGCCACTACACCGTGCAGGGAGCCCGCTAGCTATGAACAACGTCACCGTCGAGCACGCGGACCGCGGCCCGCTGTCCACCGACGAGCTGGCCGCGGTGATCGGCCGCGACATCCCGGCCGGGGCCTACGTCAACCTGGGCATCGGCCAGCCCACCAAGATCGCCGACTACCTGCCCAGGGACGAGAACGGCGAGCAGGCCGTCATCCTGCACACCGAGAACGGCATGCTCGGCATGGGCCCGACCGCCACCGGCGACCAGGTCGACCCGGACCTGACCAACGCGGGCAAGGTCCCGGTCACCGAGCTGCCCGGCGCGGCCTACTTCCACCACGCCGACTCCTTCGCGATGATGCGCGGCGGCCACCTGGACGTCTGCGTGCTCGGTGCCTACCAGGTCTCCGCGGCCGGCGACCT
>DASWUW010000651.1:0-1947 GCA_036406335.1 Trebonia sp. | reverse complement strand
ACTGCCAAGGGGTCGGCGCTGGCCCGTTCCCGGTGAGCAACTCCGAGGGCTCGGGCACCACTACCGACAGCCTCTACACCGGCACCACCGGGTCGATCAACGTCTTCTTCGCTCACCTCGAGCAGCAGGTCGGCCTGTGCGACACGGTGAAGACCGCGGCCAACCTGGGCGTGACCCGGGTGGACGGCACGTCGCTGCTGACCAAGGAGCACGGGCTCTCGGCCGACGATTTCCCGTCGTTCACCCTCGGCGTCATCAACGTGTCCCCGATGTCCATGGCCGCCGCCTACGCGGTCCCGGCCTCCGGCGGAACCTACTGCAAGCCGGTCGTGCTGACCAAGATCACGGACGACACCGGCCAGTCCCTCCCCGTCCCGTCGGCCGGCTGCCGCCGGGCGATTTCGGGGCGCGTTGCCCAGGCGGTGAACTACATCCTGCAGGGCGTGCTCGACTTCCCCAACGGAACCGCCTACGGCTCGGGCCTGGCCAACTACGAGGCTGCGGGCAAGACCGGCACCTCCAACGTGGCCAGCGGCAACGGCACCCCGTTCGCCGCTTTCGCGGGTTACACCACCGCCCTGACCGGCTACGTCTCGGTCTTCAACCCGTTCTCCCCGACGAAGTACACGATGACCTACACGAGCGCGAGCTACCGGGACGAGTCCGGGAACCTGCAGCAGCCGGGCGAGATGTTCGGCGCCAACGCCCCGCTGAGCGTATGGCACACGACCTTCGACCACGCCAACCTGTCCGGGTCGGAGAACTTCGCCCCGGTGCCCGCGGGCAGCGCCCTGTGGGACGCGGGCACCGGCCAGGTGGTCAAGCAGCCGCCCAAGCCGAAGACCAAGGGCAAGGGCAAGGACAACGGCGGCGGGAGCGGCAACGGCGGCGGCAACGGCGGGGGCGGCAACGGCGGCAACGGCGGCAGCCCGTTCCTGCCCATCGCGACGACCACCCCGACGGGCAAGTCCATCAAGTAGGCCGCGGTTAGCCGCCGCGGGCCCGCGGCGGCTATCCCGCGCTCAGCTGACGGCGCGCCTCGGCGGCGACGCGGGCGCCGTCGGCGCGCCCGGCCACCTGGGGCGTGACGGTCTTCATGACCTTCCCCAGACCGGGCAGCCCGGCCGCCCCGGTCTCTGCGATAGCCGCCGTCACCAGGCTGACCAGCTCGTCGTCGGAAAGCTGGGCGGGCAGGTAGCCGGCCAGCACATCGCCCTCGGCCCGCTCGGCCTCGGCCTGCTCGGCCCGGCCCGCCGCCGCGAAGGCCTCCGCCGCTTCCCGGCGCTTTTTCGCCTCCCGGGTGAGCACCTTGACGATGTCCGCGTCCGACAGCTCATGCGCGGCGGAGCCCGAAACTTCCTCGTTGGTGATCGAGCTGAGCGCCATCCGCAGCGTGCGCAGCCGCACCTGGTCCCGCGCCCGCATCGCGTCGGTCAGGTCAGCCCGGAGCCGTTCCTTGAGTTCGTTCACGTCCCTATCGTGCCCGATCGGCTAGTGCCGTGCCCGTGAATAACCGCCCGGGCGGTGAGCGGCCGTGGCGAACAGCGCCGAGCACCCCCGGCCGCATGGCACCATGAACGGGTGCGAGCACGAACCATAACCTCCATCGCGGCCCTGTCCGGCGCCGCGGCCATCGGCTATGCCGCCGTTATCGAGCGCAACTGGTTCGCGCTGCGGGAGCAGGAGGTGCGGGTGCTGCCACCGGACACGGCGCCGCTGCGCGTGCTGCACGTATCCGACATCCACCTGACTCCCGGACGGCACCGGCTGCTGTCCTTCGTCCGGTCGCTGGCCTCGCTTCAGCCTGACCTGGTGGTCAACACCGGCGACTCGATCGCCTCGCCCGACGCGATCGGCCCGCTGCTCGACGCCCTCGGCCCGCTGCTCGCCGTTCCGGGCGCGTTCGTCTACGGCTCCAACGACCTGTTCTCCCCCAAGCCGAAGAAC
>DASWUW010000650.1:0-8098 GCA_036406335.1 Trebonia sp. | reverse complement strand
AGCATGAGCGCCGCGGCCGACCGCAGGCAGCCGCTTACGCTGCAGTTCCCGCGGGGGGACGGCCGTCGTTTCAGCATCGGCCGGGACGCCAGCTGCGACCTCGCGATCGCCGACGTAAGCGTGTCCCGGCGGCATGCCCAGCTGGAGCGTACGGCGGAAGGCTGGCTGCTCAGCGATCTGGAGTCGACCAACGGCACCCGGGTAAACGGCTGGCGGGTCCGGGGTCAGGTCCCGCTTCGCCCCGGGGACCTGGTGAGCTTCGGGAACCTGGAAACGGTTTTCGCGGCCGCCGACGGCGGCCGCCCCTAGGACGCCCGCGGCCGCCCGCCGAGACCGGGGGACCAAGACCGAGGGATAGGCCGCGTCCGGCGATTCGATAAAGTCTTAGCGTGACAACGGTTCTGCTGGTGCGCCACGGCCTCACCGCCCACACTGGACAGCTGCTGACCGGCTGGACGCCGGGCGTGGGGCTGGACGAGCGCGGCCGGGCGCAGGCGAAGGCGCTCGGGGAACGACTCGCCTCGGTACCGCTCGACACGGTTGTCACCAGCCCGCTCGACCGCTGCCGGCAGACGGTGGAGGAGATCCTCGCCGTCCGCCCGGCCCCGGCGGCCGCCCACGCCGCCCCGGTCACCGAGGACCGGGTGGGAGAGTGCAAGTACGGCGACTGGACCGGCAAGCCGCTCCAGGAGCTGGAGAAGGACCCGCTCTGGCCGGTGGTCCAGGCGCACCCCAGCGCGGTCCGCTTCCCCGGGCCAGACGGCGAGTCCATGCTCGACATGCAGCACCGGGCCGTCGCCGCGATCCGGGACTGGAACGCCCGCCTGGACAAAGACGCCACCTACCTGGTCTGCTCGCACGGTGACGTGATCAAGGCGATCGTGGCTGACAGCCTGGGCCTGCACCTAGACCTGAGCCAGCGCATCATCGCCGACCCCTGCTCGCTGACCGTGATCCGCTACACCCCGCTGCGGCCCTTCCTGCTCCGGCTGAACGACACCGGCGGCGGCGTCGACGACCTGCTGCCGCGCCCGGCTCAGTCCGCCGGCAGCGACGCCGTGGTCGGGGGCGGCGACGGCGGAGCAGGCCAGCCCGGTCCGGCCCCGGTCGCGGACACCGCCCACGGCGCGGAAGGATAGGACTCATGCCGGTCTTTTACTATGATCCGCCGGACCGGTTCGTGGCCGGATCGGTCGGCCAGCCCGGAGACCGCACCTTTTACCTGCAGGCGGCCTCGGCCGGGCGGGTCACCAGCGTCGTCCTGGAGAAATTCCAGGTCAGCCTGCTCGCCGAGCGCATCGACGAGCTGCTCGACGAGGTGCTCCGCCGCAGCGGGGACACCGGCGAGATCCCGGAGAGCGCCCCCGCGGCGCTGCGCGACGACGCGCCGCTCGACCTTCCGCTGACCGAGGACTTCCGGGTCGGCCCGATCGCGCTCGCCTGGGACAGCGACGGCGAGCGGGTCGTCATCGAGGTCCAGGAGGAGAGCGACGCTCCGGTAGAGCCGCTGTCCGAGGAGGTGCCGGCCAACGGTCCCGGGGTGCTGCGGGTCCGCCTCAGCCCGAGCGCGGCCCGCGCGTTCGCGCAGCGCGCGCTCAACCTGGTCGCCGCCGGGCGGCCGCCGTGCCCGCTGTGCGGGCTGCCGCTCGACGCGAACGGCCACGTCTGCCCGCGGCAGAACGGCCACCGGGCCGCCAGTGCCTGACCACGCGGCGCGGGCGGACCCGGAACTGCCGGAGGGGGAGCGCGAGGCGCTGGAACTGCTCGAGCGCGGGTCCCTCACGGTCGAGGGCCGTCTGGTGGACGCCTCCAACGCGACCCTGTTCTGCACGGTCAAGGCGCACGGGACGGAGGCCCACTGCGTCTACAAGCCGGTCGCGGGCGAACGGCCGCTGTGGGACTTCCCTGACGGGACCCTAGCCGGCCGCGAGGTCGCCGCCTACGCCGTCTCCCAGGCGGCCGGCTGGAACTTCGTTCCCCCGACGGTGCTGCGCGACGGGCCCTACGGCCCGGGCATGTGCCAGCTGTGGATCGACCTGGACGAGAGCGTGGACCTGGTCACGCTGGCCCGCCGCACCGACTACCGGCCGCTGCGGGAGATGGCGGTCTTCGACGCCGTCATCAACAACGCCGACCGCAAGATCGGTCACCTGCTGCCGGTGGCCGGCGGTCACCTGTACGGGTGCGACCACGGGATCTGCTTCGCCGAGGAGTACAAGCTGCGCACGGTGCTCTGGCAGTGGCGCGGCCAGCCGCTGCCGGAGCGCGCCGTCGAGACACTGCGCCGCCTGTCGGCCAGCCTGGCCGACGGCGAGCTGGGCCGGGAGCTGGCCCGGCACCTGACCCGCGCCGAGGTCGCCGCCGTCACCGCCCGGGTCGAGGTGCTGCTGTCCGGCCGCGCGCACCCCTACCCGCCGGAGGACTGGCCTGCGGTGCCCTGGCCGCCTTACTAGGCCCGGGGCCGGGCGGGCCGTTATCCGCCGTCGCTCTGGTCGCCCCGGCGGCGCAGGTAGCGCTCGAACTCGCGGGCGATCGCGTCGCCGGACGCCTCCGGCAGGTCCGTGGCGTCCTTGGCCTCTTCCAGCGTGCGCACGTACTCGGCCACGTCGGAGTCCTGCTGGGCGAGCTCGTCTACCCCGCGCTCCCAGGCGCGGGCCTCCTCCGGCAGGTCCGCCTGCGGCAGCGACACGTCGAGCACGTCCTCTACCGACCGCAGCAGGGCCAGGGTCGCCTTGGGCGAGGGCGACTGGGCGACGTAGTGCGGTACCGACGCCCACAGCGAGAGCGTCTCGATGTCGGCCGCCGCGCACATGTACTGGAGGACGCCGACGATGCCGGACGACCCCTTGTAGTCGGTCGGCTCCGTCCCCACGCCGCGCACCAGCTTCGACTCCGACCCGCTGACCTGAACCGGGACCGGACGGGTGTGCGGGGAGTCGGCCAGCAGCGCCCCGACCAGGATCAGCAGCTCCACGCCGAGCTCGCTGAGCCCGCCGACGAGCTCGTCGGTGAACCCGCGCCAGCGCATGTTGGGCTCCACGCCGTGCACCAGGACGATGTCGCGCGGCAGCCCGGTCGCTGACGCGCGGGCCAGGGACAGCCGCGTGGTCGGCCAGACGAGCCGCTCGGTCTTACCCGCGACCACGTCGATCACCGGGCGGTTGACCTGGAAATCGTAGAAGTCATCGGGGTCGATCTCGGCGATCGGAGTGGACTCCCACGCGATGCCCAGGTGGTTGACCACACCGCTCGCAGCCTCGGCCGCATCGTTCCACCCCTCGAACGCGGCAACTGCCACCGGGTTGACGAGCGGGCCGTCGACGTCGCTGAACTTGATGACTTCACCTCCGCTAGGGCCGCGGGCTGACGCCCGCGACTACAGCCTACGTCTCCAGGCGTGCTGGGCGTGTGACCTGTGGCGGACACAGTTTCGCGTTAGCTCTTTTGTTTTCCGGCCACTAAGTCCTACACTCGGTAATCCTATGAGCAGTTTTACGGTTGATCAGGTTACGATGCGTTCCGCTGCCCTGCGGGGAGCGCTGGCCCGGCGTGTCGTCATCGCGGACGGCGCGATGGGCACCATGCTCCAGGCCAGCGACGCGTCGCTGGCCGACTTCGACGGCCTCGAGGGCTGTAACGAGGTGCTGAACGTCACCCGGCCGGACATCGTGCGCGGCATCCACCGGGCCTACTTCGCGGCGGGCGCCGACTGCGTCACCACCAATACGTTCGGCGCGAACATGGGGAACCTGGCCGAGTACGGTATCCCCGGCCGCATCGGCGAGCTGTCGCAGGCCGGCGCCGCGGCCGCGCGGGCGGTGGCCGACGAGTTCACCGCCGCCGACGGGCGTCAGCGCTGGGTGCTGGGTTCGATCGGCCCGGGCACCAAGCTGCCCACGCTCGGCCACGTCACGTTCCGCGAGCTGCGCGACTCCTACTACGAGAACGCGGCCGGCCTGCTCCGCGGCGGCGCCGACGCGCTGATCATCGAGACCTGCCCCGACCTGCTGCAGGCGAAGGCGGCGGTCATCGGGACCCGGCGCGCGGTGGCGGAACTGCTCCCTGACGCGGTCGTCATCGCGTCGCTGACCATCGAGACCACCGGCACCATGCTGCTCGGCACCGAGATCGGCGCGGCCCTCACCGCCCTGGCCCCGCTCGGCATCGACCTGATCGGCCTCAACTGCGCCACCGGGCCCGACCTGATGAGCGAGCACCTGCGCTACCTGGCGGCCAACTCGCCGATCCCGCTCTCCTGCGAGCCCAACGCCGGGCTGCCCGAGCTGACCGCCGACGGCGCCTACTACCCGCTCACGCCCGCCGAGCTGGTCGACGCCCACGAGCGGTTTGTCACCGAGTTCGGGCTGTCCCTGGTCGGCGGGTGCTGCGGCACCACTCCCGAGCACATCGCGCTGCTGGTCGAGCGGCTCGGCGTCACCCCGGAGCGGCCGGACGGGCTGGCCCCGATGCCCCGTTCGCCCCAGCCCGAGCCGGGCGTCGCCTCGCTGTACAGCCATGTCCCGTTCCGCCAGGACACCGCGTTCCTCGCGATCGGGGAGCGGACCAACGCCAACGGGTCCCGGGCGTTCCGCGACGCGCTGCTGGCCGAGGACTGGGATGCCTGCGTGGACATCGCCCGCTCCCAGACCCGGGACGGCGCCCACCTGCTCGACGTCTGCATCGACTACGTCGGCCGGGACGGCGTCCGGGACATGCGCGAGATCGCCAGCCGTTTCGCCACCGCGGCGACCCTCCCGCTGGTGCTCGACTCCACCGAGCCCGCGGTCATCGAGGCCGGCCTGGAGCTGATCGGCGGCCGGGCGGTGGTCAACTCGGTCAACTACGAGGACGGCGACGGCCCCGAATCGCGGATGGCCCGGCTGATGCCGGTGATCCGCGAGCACGGCGCGGCGGTGGTCGCGCTGACCATCGACGAGCGCGGGCAGGCCCGCACCGCCGACTGGAAGGTCGCGGTGGCCGAGCGGCTGATCCGCGACTTGACCGAGAACTACGGGATGAGCACCCACGACATCATCGTGGACTGCCTGACCTTCCCGATCGCGACCGGGCAGGAGGAGACCAGGCGGGACGGCATCGAGACGATCGAGGCGATCAAGGAGCTCAAGCGCCGCCATCCCGGCGTGCAGACGACCCTGGGTGTCTCCAACGTCTCGTTCGGGCTCAAGCCGGCTGCCCGCCAGGTGCTGAACTCGGTGTTCCTGGCCGAGTGCGTCCGCGCCGGGCTCGACTCGGCCATCGTCTCCCCGTCCAAGATCGTCCCGCTGGCGCGGATCCCCGCCGAGCAGCGGGAGGTGGCGCTGGACCTGGTCTACGACCGGCGGCGCCCGGACTACGACCCCCTGGCCCGGCTGCTCGACCTGTTCGAGGGGGTGGACGCGGTCTCGGCCAAGGCGTCCCGGGCCGCCGAACTGGCCGCGCTGCCGCTGGAGGAGCGGCTGAAGCGGCGCATCATCGACGGCGAGCGCACCGGCCTGGAGCCCGACCTCGACCTCGCCCTGGCCGCGCGCCCCGCGCTCGAGATCGTCAACCAGATCCTGCTCGACGGGATGAAGACGGTCGGCGAGCTGTTCGGCTCAGGCCAGATGCAGCTGCCCTTCGTGCTGCAGTCGGCCGAGGTGATGAAGGCCGCGGTCGGCTACCTGGAGCCGCACATGGAGAAGTCGGCCGACGGCGGCCGCGGCACGATCGTGCTCGCGACGGTCCGCGGCGACGTGCACGACATCGGCAAGAACCTGGTCGACATCATCTTGTCCAACAACGGCTACGACGTGGTGAACATCGGCATCAAGCAGCCGATCTCCGCGATCATCGCCGCCGCCGAGGAGCACCAGGCCGATGTCATCGGCATGTCCGGGCTGCTGGTGAAGTCCACCGTGGTGATGCGGGACAACCTGACCGAGCTGAACGACCGCGGCCTGGCCGGCCGCTGGCCGGTCGTGCTCGGCGGGGCCGCACTTACCCGCGCCTTCGTCGAGCAGGACCTGGCCGAGCTGTTCGCCGGGGAGGTGCGCTACGCCCGTGACGCGTTCGAGGGCCTGAACCTGATGGAGGCCGCGATGGGGGTCAAGCGCGGCGTCCCCGGTGCCGCCCTGCCCGCCCTGCGCCAGCGCCGGGTCAAGACCCGCGCGGCCGCCGGGGCCAGCCTGGCCGCGGCGCCGGACACCGCCGGCCCGGGCGCCGCCGCGGGTGCCGTTGACCCGCTCCGTCCGGCCCGCCCCGCCCGCCCCGGCCGCTCGGGCAACCCGGCGGTCGGCCACGGCAACCCGGTTCCCGAGCCGCCGTTCTGGGGGACGCGCATCGTCAAGGGCATCCCGCTGGCCGAGTACGCGGCCTACCTGGACGAGCGGGCCACGTTCATGGGGCAGTGGGGCCTGAAGCCGTCCCGCCAGGCCGGCGGCCCCAGCTACGAGGACCTGGTCGAGTCCGAGGGACGGCCCCGGCTGCGGATGTGGCTGGAGCGGGCGCAGACCGAGGGCCTGCTCCAGGCGGCGGTGGTGTACGGCTACTTCCGCTGCGCGAGCGACGGCGACGACCTGGTCGTGCTGGGCGCCGACGGCACCGAGCGGGAGCGGTTCACGTTCCCCCGTCAGCAGCGCGACGAGCAGCTGTGCCTGGCCGACTTCTTCCGCCCGGTCTCGACGGGGGAGACCGACGTGGTGGCGTTCCAGCTGGCCACCATGGGCTCGGCGTTGTCCGGAGCCACCGCCGAGCTGTTCGCCGCCAACGCCTACCGCGATTACCTGGAGCTGCACGGCCTGTCCGTGCAGCTGACCGAGGCGCTCGCCGAGTACTGGCACGCGCGGATCCGCCGGGAGCTCGGCATCGGGTCCGAGGACCCGGCCGACCTGGACGGCTTTTTCAGCGTCAAGTACCAGGGGGCCCGGTACTCGATCGGCTACCCCGCCTGCCCCGACCTGGCCGACCGGGCCAAGATCGCCCGGCTGCTGGAGCCGGAGCGCATCGGGGTCGAGCTGTCGGAGGAGATGCAGCTGCATCCGGAGCAGTCCACCGACGCGATCGTCATCCACCACCCGGCGGCCCGGTATTTCTCTGTCTGACGCCCGGATAACCTGGCGGCTGTGCCCACTGAGCTTGCGGCGGTGCTGTTCGACATGGACGGGCTGCTGGTAGATACCGAGCCGCTCTGGTTCGAGACGGAGACCGAGGTGATGGCCCGCCTCGGGGCTCCGTGGACCATCGAGGACCAGGAACGGCTGCTCGGCGGCTCCATGGGGCACACCGTCGCCTACCTGCTGGCCAAGGCCGAGCGCCCGGTGGCGCCGCGCCAGGTCGCCCGCTGGATGCTGGACGGCATGCTCGCCCGCGCCGCCGCGGGCCGGATCACCATCCGCCCCGGCGCGCGCGAGCTGCTGACCGCGGTGGCCGCCGCCGGGATCCCGTACGCCCTGGTGACCAGCAGCGAACGCGAGTTCGCGGAAGCGGTCATCGGGGGCGCCGGCTTCCGCTTCCCGGTCACCGTCACCGCCGACGACGTCACCCGGACCAAGCCCGACCCCGAGCCCTACCTGCACGCGGCCAAGCTCCTGGACGCCCCCCCGGATCACTGCGTGGCCCTGGAAGACTCCCTCAACGGCGTCACTTCCGCTACCGCGGCCGGCTGCCGGGTAGTGGCCGTCCCCTCCCTGGCCCCCATCCCGCCGGCCCCCGGCCGCCTGGTGGTGCCGTCGCTGCGCGACATCGACCTCGCGGCGCTGCGGTCGCTGGCGGCCTGAGCGCGGCGAGCCCGGCGTTCCGATCATGACTCGAGATATGTCACGATGGAGGAAGCACCTGGGAGGCGCGTGCAGATGAGTTACGGTGACATTCAGTGGCTCCCGCTCACCGCGGGACTGACCATCCTCGGCCTCTTGCTGAGCTACATCGCCTACCGGCGCCGGGGCCTGCGCCCGGCCCTGATGGGCACCGCCGTGTCCCTGCTGCCGATCGCGGCCTACCTGACCGGCGCGACCGCGATGCTGTGGAAGATCGGCACGGCCATCGGGGCATTCGCCACCGGCTTCGTGTTCTCTCCGGAGAAGTGGGCCGGCATCGGCGTCACCGGACTGGCGATCGCGCT
>DASWUW010000649.1:0-3287 GCA_036406335.1 Trebonia sp. | reverse complement strand
GGCTTGACCTCGCGGCGCCACTCGCCCCCGGCGCGCTCGCGGACGTCCTGGCGCTGTCGGCCAGCGCCGCCCACGAGCACGCCTCGCCCCGGGACCTCGCCGTCGACACGGCGATACTGGACCGCGTCATCGGCGTGCTAGCCGGCCCCGGGGCCGGAGACGGCTCCGCTTCCGGCCCCGGCCCCGGAGACGGGGACGGGGACGGGGCCGGGGGCGTCCGCATCGGCCAGGTCGCCGCCGCGCTGCGGGTACTGGCCCAGGTCGGCGACCCGCAGACGGACCGGCGGGCCGGGCTGCTCACCGAGCGCGAGGCCGGCGCGCTGGGCGCGCTGTTCGGCCAGGGTGCCACCGACCGGGTGGTGCTGGAGCGGGCCCTCGCCCTGGAGGCGCAACTGCGCCCGCTGGCCAGCGCGGGCACCGAACCGGTACGGCTGCCCCGCGGCCGGCTGCGGGTGGTCGCGGTCGACCGGCGGGCCAGCCCGCAGTCGGCCGTCGCGCTGGGCAGCTTCGCGGTCACCGCGCTCACCCACCTGATCGGTCAGGCCCCGGGCAGCCCGGGACCGGTCTCCTGGCGGCATACGCTGTTCCTGCTCGGAGCCGAACGGCTGCGCGCCGATGTGCTCGACCGGATCACCGACGCCTGCGAGGCGGCCCGGGCCGGCCTGGTGCTCGGCTACCGGTCGATGCCGCCGCCGGTCCGGCAGCGGATCGGCCGGGGCAATGCGGCGGTCGCGTTCATGCGCCTGGGGAACGCAGAGGACGCCAAGGCGGCCAGCGAGCAGATCGGAAACGAGTACCGCTTCGTCGTCTCGTCGCTCACCGAGACCGTCGGCACGTCGGTGACCGACACGCTCGGCGGTTCGTACACCAGCACGGTCGGCGACTCCGTCTCGGCCGCCACGTCGGCTTCGGACAGCGAGTCGCGGTCAGACGGCACCGGGCGCTCCAGCCCCTCCGGGGGCGGCGTCATGCCGCTGCGCGGCGGTGCCTCGCGCTCGTCCCAGGCCGGTTCCTCATGGGGGACGACCGAGTCCACCTCGCTCACCGCCGGGATCAGCACCAGTACCGCCTGGGGCCTGTCCACCTCGCGGGCCGCCGGGGACAGCGAGTCGCTGGCCCGGGCGCTGCAGCGTTCCCGGGAGCTCGTCGTCGAGCCGTCTGAGCTGCAGCGGCTGCCCGCCACCGCGATGATCGTCAGCTACGGCGACGGCGCCGGGCGGCACGTGCTGCTGGCTGACGCCAACCCGGCGATCGGCGCCCTTCCGGCCGCCACGCTGGCCCCGCTCACCGCGGCCCCGCCAGCCGGACCCGGGCTCGCCCCGGCCTACGGCGCCCCCGCGGCCGGCCAAACCGTTAACCAGGCTGTCACCGGCGGCCCGGCCGACGCCGCCCGCCGGGCACCCGCGAGCGGATAGCATCCCCACGATGGATCACAACACCCAGTACCGTTCCCGGCTGCCGATGCGGGCCCGGGTCGCGACTACGGTCGGCGGCGCGGCGGCCACCGTCTCCCGGCTGGCCGGACGGGGAGACGGCTCGGTCATCGGCGGCATCATCGGCCTGCGCCTGGCCCCCGACCTGCTGTCCCTGCTGGCCGCGGGGCGCCAGGTGGTCCTGGTCACCGGTACGAACGGCAAGACCACGACGACCAAGCTGATTACCGCCGCGCTAGCCCCGCTCGGTGGCGAGATCGCCTCCAACATCTACGGCGCCAACATGGAGGCCGGGCTGACGTCGGCGCTCAGCCGGGCGCCCGCCGCGCGGGTGGCCGTGCTGGAAACCGACGAGAAGTACATCCCGGCGATGGTCGCCGCCACCCAGCCCAAGGTGGTGGTGCTGCTAAACCTGAGCCGCGACCAGATGGACCGTGCCGCCGAGATCTGGCTGCTGGCCCGGCGCTGGCGCGAGGCGCTCGGCCAGGCGCCCGACTGCCGCGTCGTGGCCAACGCCGACGACCCGCTCGTCGCGTGGGCGGCGGGCTCGGCCCGCCAGGTCACCTGGGTGGCCGCCGGGCAGCGGTGGCGCGAAGACTCCTGGTGCTGTCCCAACTGCGGTGCCCACTTGCAGCGGAACGGGGACGACTGGTCCTGCAAGGAGTGCGGCCTGCGGCGGCCGCCGGTCAGCTGGGTGCTGCACGAGGACGAGGTGATCGACCCCGCCGGGACCGCTACCCGGCTTGACCTGGCGCTCCCCGGACGGGCCAACCGGTCCAACGCGGTGGTCGCGCTAGCGGTGGCCGAGGCGTTCGGCGTGCGGCCGGCCCAGGCGCTGGCCGAGCTGCGCCGGGTGACCTCGGTGGCGGGCCGGTACACGCAGGTGACCCGTCGGGGCGTCGACATCCGGCTGCTGCTGGCCAAGAACCCGGCCGGCTGGCTCGAGGCCCTCGACGTGATCGCGCCGCCGCCCGCCAGCGTGCTGCTCTCGGTCAACGCCCAGGGACCGGACGGCCGGGATACCTCGTGGCTATGGGACGTCGACTTCCGCCGGCTGCGCGGCCGGAACATCCTCGTCGGCGGCGAGCGCAGGCTCGACCTGGCCGTCCGGCTGGAGGCTGACGAGGTGGCCTTCACCCTGGTGAACGGCATCAACGAGGCGGTCAACCTGGCCCGGGCCGTGACCTCCGGCCTCGAGGTGCTCGCCAACTACACCGCGTTCCAGCAGTACCGCGTCGCCCTCGGGAGGGTGCAGTGACACTCAGGAGGATGCCGTGAACCGCCCGCTTCGGCTGGTCTGGGTCTACCCTGACCTGCTCAGCACCTACGGCGACCGCGGCAACGCGCTCGTGCTCGAGCGGCGCGCCCGGCTGCGCGGCCTGCCGGTCGAGGTTACCGAGGTCAACTCCGATCAGCCGGTACCCCGGGACGGCGACCTCTACCTGATGGGCGGGGGCGAGGACCTGCCTCAGACGCTGGCCACCCGGCGGCTGCTGGCGGACGGCGGCCTGCACGCTGCCGCGGACCGGGGCGCGGTGGTGTTCGCGGTCTGCGCGGGGTACCAGATGCTGGGCACGGAGTTCGGCGGCGCCGACGACGCGGCGGTCCAGGGACTCGGCCTGCTCGATATCCGCAGCGGCCGCGGGGAGCGGCGCGCGGTCGGCGAGATCGTCGCCGACGTTGACCCGGAGCTTAACGTGGACAAGCTGACCGGGTTCGAGAACCACCAGGGCGTCACCCGGCTCGGCCCCGGGGTCCGGCCGCTCGCCCACACCACGGTCGGTACCGGCAACGGCGGCGGCGACGGTACCGAGGGCGCCTACTCGGGCCGGGTGCTCGGCACCTACCTGCACG
>DASWUW010000648.1:0-2370 GCA_036406335.1 Trebonia sp. | reverse complement strand
TAACCGCGCAGGTCGGGGCACACCACGGTGAACCGCTGGGCCAGTGCCGGCGCTACCTTGTGCCAGGTCACGTGCGTGCGCGGGTGGCCGTGCAGTAGGAGCAGCGCGGGACCGGTGCCGCCGTACCGCACCCGCAGCTCGGCTGGACCGACATCTACCCGCCGCAACGTAAAGCCCTCGAACATGGCTCCTTACCTACCGCCAGCGTGGCCGGCCAACCGCCGCCACGGCCGGGCATCAGCCCAGGTGACGGATGACATCATGGCCGTATGAGCAGAGTGGATACGTTGACGGACCAGCCGGCGGCACATCCTGGCGCCGCCTGCCGGGCCTGGTATGCCGTCCTGGCGCTAGTAATCTCGGCCACCTTGATCACGCAGATCGTGCTGCTGTGGCACGGCGGAGCGGACGTGAATACCGCGTCGAACGAGGCGGCCGTCGGCCCGGCGGTGCGCTACGTCCGCCTGTTCAGCTTCTTCACCGTCGAGAGCAACCTGCTGGTGCTGGCCCTGGCGGTCAGCCTGGTCCTCGACCCGGCTCGCGACGGCCGCGTCTGGCGCGTGCTGAACGTCGACGCCCTGCTCGGCATCACCATCACCGGCCTGGTCTTCGGCGCCGTGCTGGCCGGGCAGGTGCAGCACCATGGCATCGACATCTGGGTCAATGCCGGATTCCATTACTTCGCGCCCGGCTGGGCGGTGGCCGGCTGGCTGCTGTTCGGGCCCCGGCCGCGGACCGACTGGGCAACGCTCGGCTGGCTGTTCGCCTGGCCGCTGCTGTGGATCGTCTACACGTTCGCCCACGGAGCCGCGACCGGCTGGTACCCGTATCCGTTCCTGAACGCGCACACCCACGGCTACGGCGTCGCCCTGCGCAACACGGCCGCGGTGGTCGTCCTAGCGCTGGTTATCGCCGGCATCGTGCGCCTTCTCGACCGGCGCCTGCCCGTCGTCACCCGCTGAAAGCCGTCGTTGCACCCTTGACCGCTGCGGTCCCGGCCTGGCTAGGCTGACCTCATGGAAGGCCCGGTGGTCAGGCCCGCCCGCGCGGCGGACGCCGCGCAGATCGCGCTGGTCCACGTACGGTCCTGGCAGGGTGCCTACCGCGGCCTGCTGCCGCAGGATTACCTGGACGAACTTGACCCGGTGCAGCGCCTCGCCCGGTGGCAGCAGACCCTGGCCGAAACGGACGGACTCCGGGCCGGGGTGCTAGTCGCCGGCCAGGGCGAGAGCCTGCTCGGCTTCGCCTGCTACTCGGCGAGCCGCGACGGCGACGCGGATCCGGACCGGGTCGGCGAGATCGGTGCGATCTACCTGCTGCCCGATGCCTGGGGGCAGGGTGCGGGCAGGCGGCTCATGGACGCGGCGCTAGGGCGGCTCACCGGGACGGGCTTCGATCGGGTGACGCTCTGGGTCCTTGACTCCAATGTCCGGGCGCGGCGCTTTTACGAGGCCGGTGGCTGGACCGCCGACGGGGCCGTCAAGCAGGACGAGACCCGCGGCTTTCCGGTTAGCCAGGTGCGGTACCGGAAAGCGCTGCTGGTTTGATGTGTGCTGGTTTGATGCGTGCTGCCCGGGTGTCCCGGGTAGTGAAGGGCAAATCCAAATCCCGGAGGCGGACAAACGTGTGGGAACGACTCGAACGAGCCGAGCTGGAACGCCGAAGCCGACGCAGTGCGGCCCCGCCCGCCGGCCCGCCGCCGGAGCCGTCGCAGCCAGTCGGCACCGACCTGATACCGCAGATCAAGCACATTGTCGTGCTGATGATGGAGAACCACTCCTATGACAACTACCTGGGAATGCTGTCCGGCCGCGGCGACGGCTTCCCGCTCGGCCCCGACGGCAAGCCCGAGGTAGACAACCCGGATACCGCGGGCGAGCCGATCCGGGCGCATCACCTGGCTTCGACGGTCCAGCGGCCGCAAATGCCGTCGCAGAGCTGGCATGCTACTCACCACCAGTGGGCTGAAGGCAAGCTCGACGGGTTCGTCACCAGCACCCAGGTGGTCGTTCCGGCCGCGGGCAACGTCGATGCCGCCGCCTGCACGGGCGACGGCGCGGCGGTTGGCCTGGGCTACTGGACCAAGGACGACCTGCCGTTCTATTACGGGCTGGCCCAGACGTTCCCGCTGGCCGATCGCTGGTTCAGCTCCTGCCTGGGCCCCACCTACCCCAATCGCCGCTTCCTGCTCGCGGGAACGGCGCACGGCCTCATCGACGACGCGTCCTATGACCTGCTCGACCGCCCGCCCGCCGGGACGATCTTCGACCAGCTGAGCCGGCACGGCATCTCCTGGGCCAACTACCATGCCGCGGCCGCCGGCCAGTCCAAGTTCCGCGGCTACGTCCAGCACAAGCGCCGGATGGCTCG
>DASWUW010000647.1:0-5661 GCA_036406335.1 Trebonia sp. | reverse complement strand
TCCCGGTCGGCTCCGCGCTAGGCGCCCGGCAGCCGGCCCTGGACGAACTGAACGCGCTGCTCACGGAGACCGCGGCGGCGGCCGAGTCCGTCGCCACCGCCCTGACCCGGCCGGCGCCGCAGTTCGCGGCGGGAGCGGCGGAGGCGGCGGGAGCGGCGGAGGCGGCGGGAGCGGCGGGAGCGGCGGAGGCGGCGGAGGCCGCTGTGGTCGGGCCGACTGCCGGGGTAGCGGAGATCCCCGCGGTGGCGCTGACGGCGGGGGCGCCGACCGCGGGGGTAGAACCGGACGGGGGGCCGTCGCCGGCGGAAGTCCGCACCGAGCGGGAATTCTCGCTGCGGACCATGCCCGAGGTCGCCGACCACTGCCTGATCCCGCAGCCGGAGGGGTGGCCGGACGACAGCGACCGGTTCCCCGTCGTGCCGATGACGGCCATGCTCGAGATCATGGCCGACGCGGCCCGGCAGCTGGCCCCAGATCAGGTGGTGACCGGCTTCCAGCAGATCCGGGCGATGCGCTGGCTGTCGGTGGCGCCGCCGACCCGGACCGCGGTACACGCCAGCTGGGCCCGCGAGGACGGTCCGGGCGGGGCGGGCCGCGACGACCCGGGCACCAGACGGGTGCGGGTCAACATCGCGGGCTACGCGAGCGGGTACGTGCTGCTGGCCGACCGTTACCCGGCCGCGCCGGCCCCGGACGAGACGCCGCTCCGCGACCCGCGGCCGGCTCCGGTCAGCGCGGCCGAGCTGTACGCCGACCGCTGGATGTTCCACGGGCCGCGGTTCGCCGGGGTGGCCGGCCTCACCACCTTCTCCGTCGACGGCATGGCGGGCGCGGTACTGTCCCTGCCCGCCTGCGGTGCGCTGCTGGACAGCGTCGGGCAGCTCATCGGGCACTGGATGCAGATCATGCCCTCGGACGCGCAGACCGTCCTGCCGACCGGTATCGGGGCGATCCGGTTCTACGGCCCGCAGCCGCCCGCCGGGATGCCCCTCGGCTGCGTCAGCCGCATCCGGGAGCTGACCGGCACCGAAATGCGGGCCGACGCCGAGGTCTGCGATCCCAGCGGCCAGGTCTGGTGTCAGGTCGAGGGCTGGACCACCCGCCGTTTCGCTACTGATGACGTGATCCTGCAGACCAAGCGGGAGCCTGGGCGCTACGGGATGTCGGCGACGGCCCCGGGCGGCTGGAACGTCGCGTTCGAGCGGTGGCGGGACACGGCGTCACGGGAACTGATCGTGCGCCTGTACCTCAACGCGGCCGAACGGGCCGAGTACGAGCAGCTGGCCGCCCCCCGGCAGCGCCGCTGGCTGCTCGGCCGGGTCGCGGTCAAGGACGCGGTGCGGCGGTCGCTGTGGGACCGCGGCGCGGGCCCGGTCTACCCGGCCGAGCTCACCGTGACCGACACCGCCGAGGGGGTCCGGGTCCTGGGCCCGTTCCGCGCGCCGCCGGTGGCGCTGGCCCTCAGCCCGGACGTGCCGGGACGGCCCTGCGCGGTCGCGATCACCGGCCTCCGTCCCGGGCTGTCCATCGAGGCCGGGCCGGCCGGCACGATGCTGATCACCGAGCCCGGCCGGGAACCGCTGTCGGTCGACGTCACGACCGGCGTCGTCAGCGCGGCGAGCTCCGCCGCGGCAGACGACCCGGCCGCGGCGGCCGGGATCGTGACCGCGGCCGGCAGCGGCCCCACCACGACCAGCATGACCGCAACTAGCGCCTGACCGCAGGCGGGAAAGGACCATGACCGGCGCTGACCACGGCCGGCGCCAGTACGCAGCATCAGCGCAGCGAGACACGGAGGAATACCGATGAGCAGCGTTTTCAACGAAGTGGCGGACATCGTCCGGGACGTAATCGGCGAAGACTTCCTGCTGGAGCAGGAGATCACCCCGGCCACCTCCTTCAGCGAGGATCTCGCGCTCGAGAGCATCGAGTTCGTCGAGCTGTCAGAGCGGCTCCAGCAGCGCTTCGGGCGGCGGGCGAACCTGGCCACGTACATCGCCGGCATGGACATCGACGCGATCATGGACATCACCGTGGGCGAGCTCACCCTGTACATCGCGGACCAGATGGCCGCGTCGGCTTAGCCATGCCGTTTATCAGCGCGAACGGCGCCCGCTTTCACCTGCAGCGACTCGAACCGGAGGCACCCGCGGAGCGGGCGCCGCTGGTCGTGTTCGTGCACGGCCTCGTGATGGACAACCTGTCCAGCTTCTACTACACGCTGGCCGGGCCGGTCATCAGCGCCGGAGCCCGGGTGCTGCTGTACGACCTGCGGGGACACGGGCGGTCGGAGCGCACCCCGGCCGGCTACACGGCACGCGACGGGGCGGCCGACCTGTGCGCGCTGCTCGACGCGGCCGGCGTGACCGAGCCCGTCTACCTCGTCGGCAACAGCTTCGGCGGGGTCATCGCGGCGCGGACGGCCATCGCGGCGCCGAAGCGGGTCGCCGGGCTGGCGCTGATCGAGGCCTCCTGTGCCGGCGCCACCGCCGCCGCCTGGCTGGAAGACATGCTCAACACGCTGAGCGCGGGGGCACTGACCCTGGAGTACAACGGCACCGCCGAGGTCTTCCAGGCCGCGGGCCAGCGCAAGTTCGCCAAGATGGCGCAGTCCGCGGACGCGCTGCTCAACGGCACGAGCGCGATCGAGGACCTGGCCGCGGAGCGGCCGCTGGACGCAGCCGAGCTGGCCCGGATCGAATGCCCCGTGCTGGCCGTCTACGGTGAGCACTCCGAGCTGGCAGGCGGCGCCGACGACCTGCGCCGCCACGTGCGCGACGGCCAGGTGGAGTTCATCAGCGGCCTGGCCCACACTGTGCTGCGGGACGCGACCGGGACACTGCGCGACCTGCTGCTCGACTGGCTGCTGCGCCAGGCCCCGGCTCCGGTCGCACTGCCGGCGGGCGGCACCCGGTGAGCCGCTTCCTCTTCGTCGTCCCGCCGCTGACCGGCCACGTCAACCCGACGGTGGCGGTCGGCGCGGAGCTCACCGCGCGCGGGCACCAGGTCGCCTGGGCCGGGCACCCGGGCACGCTGGAACCGCTGCTGGCGGACGGCGCACGGATCTTCCCGGTCCTCGACGACACACTCACCGCCCGGCTGGCGGACAACCGCGAGCACTGGATGGGGCTGCGCGGCGCGGCGGCGCTCAAGTTTTTCTGGGAGGACTTCGTCATCCCGCTGGCCCGGGTGATGCTGCCGCCGACGGCGGAGGCAATCGCCCGCTTTGCTCCCGACGTGGTCATCGCCGACCAGCAGGCGCTAGCCGGCGCCGTCGCCGCCCGCCGGGCCGGAACCGCCTGGGCCACCTCGGCGACCACACCGGGCGAGCTGACCGGCTCCCTGGCGGCGGCGATGCCGAAGGTCGAGGAGTGGGTCACCGGCCTGCTCACCGCCTTCCAGCGCGACAGCGGCGTCACCGACCCGGTCGACCTGCGCTTCTCCGACCAGCTGGTGCTCGCGTACACGACGCCGGCCCTCTTCGGGGACACCACCGGATTCGGCGGGCAGTACGTCTTCACCGGCCCGGCGCTGGCCAGCCGGCAGGAGCGGACCTCGTTCCCCTGGAAGTGGCTCGACCCGGGCCGGGCCCGGGTGCTGGTGTCACTGGGCACTATCAACGGGCCGGCCGGGGTGCGTTTTTTTGGCACCGTGGTGGACGCGCTGGCCGACCTCGGCAGCGAACTGCAGGCGGTAGTCGCCGCGCCGCCCCCGGACCGGCCGGTGCCGCCGCACATCCTGTTCGCCGGCCACGTGCCCCAGCTTGCCCTGCTCCCCCGGATGTCCGCCGTCGTGTCGCACGGCGGCCACAACACCGTCTGCGAGTCGCTCGCGCACGGCCTGCCGCTGGTAGTCACGCCCATCCGGGACGACCAGCCGCTGGTAGCCCAGCAGGTCGCCGACGCCGGCGCGGGCATCCGGCTGCGCTTCGGGCGGCTGCGGGCCAGCGAGCTGCGCGATGCCGTCCGAGCGGTACTCGGCGAACCCCGCTACCGGACGGCGGCGCAGCGGGTGCGGGACTGCTTCGCCGCCGCCGGCGGTGCCGCAACCGCCGCTGACTGCCTGGAGAAACTGCTATGACCGGCGAACTCGACTGGCAACTCGGCCTCGCGCCGGACATCCGGATGGCGCTGTACGGCTTCGGCGCGGAGTTCGGCGGTGAGCCCGCCACGCTGTGGCGCGTTCCCGGCACGGTGACGCTGCTCGCCTGCGGGCCGCTGCGGCTGACCGTGGCGACCCCCTGGGGAGCGATCGGCGCCGCCCGGCGCGGCGAGGACGGCCTGCTCGAGCTGGCCCGGATGGAACAACCCGGCCAGCGGGAACGCGTGCGGGCGGCGGACGCGGCCGCCGGGTCGGGGCCGGACTGGGCGGTCAACGGGCGCGCCGGGACGGTCGACGGGCTCGCCGGGACGGTCGATGGGCGCGCCGGGACAGGCTGGCCGGCCGCGGACGACAAGCGGGCCGGCGCGCGGCTGCTTACCCGGTCCGAGTTGCCGGCCGGAACCGGGGCTGGCGCCGGCCGGGCGATCGAGAAGGCAATCCGGCTGTGCCTGGCCGACCCGGCTCTGGACGGCCGGGCCGGGCAGGCCGGCCGGGTCCACCGAATCGGGCAGGCCGGGCAGGCCGGACAGGCCGGACAGGAGAGAGGACAAGAACTTGAGGCAGCGCGCCGACTGGAGACCCAGCACAATCTGGGGACGGAACGCGGTTTCCGGTCCGGGCACGGCTCGGAGGCCGAGCACGGTCTTCAGAGTGAGCACGGTCTTCAGGGTGAGTATGGTCTTCAGGCTGAGCACCGGCCTGAGGCTGAGCACGGTCTAGAGAACGGACTCGAGGCCGAGCACCTCAGCGGGCACGCCGTGCTCGGCCCGCGGCAAGTACCTTGCGACCTGGCCGCGGCCGGCCTGCGGTTCATGCTCGTCGATACCCGGGTACGCCGCGCCGTTCGGCAGACGGCCCCGGAGAGCTTTGCGGTCAAGACCGCGGCCGCGGCGATCGCGGCGGGAGACTTCACGGTGCTCGGCACCCTGCTGAACGTCGCGCACGAACAGCAGCCGGGGGACGACGAGCAGCGCACTGCGGTAGCGGCCGGGCTCCGTGCGGGCGCGCTTGGCGCGCGGGCCGTCGCCGACGGTGCCGGACGCCCGGCCTGCCTGCTCATTCCGGCCGATTGCATCCCCGAGGCGCGAGCCGAAGTCAGCGGCGAGTTCCGCCGGGCCGGCTACCGCCCCCCGCGTTTCCTCACCTTCACCCCGGCCCCCGGCCCGGACCAGCCGGCCGCGCTGAACGGCTGATCCCGGGCGTCCGCCAGTCAGCCGGACGCCCCTCACCCGCACAGCCCCTCCAGCACCACGATCCGCTCTCAGCCTCAACGAGTTAGCTCACTTACCATCAGTTTGGACGGCTGGAAACGACTTCCCATCGATTCGGACGGCACATTTCCGACAAAGCGGGCGACGGAGCCGTCCGAACTGATGGGAAGTCGTCGAAGTAGTCGAAACTGATGGGAAGTGCAGGCTCGGACGGCGGCTCGGGGTCGACCGCGACCCGGACTGGGGGATTGCCGGCTTGCGTGGGGCTGAGACGGCGGGGGGATTGCCGGCTTGCGTGGGGCTGGGGTGGGTGGTCGGCGACGGGTGATCTCTGGGTTGGGGGCGGTCC
>DASWUW010000646.1:0-1579 GCA_036406335.1 Trebonia sp. | reverse complement strand
TAGCCCCGCAAATACACAAGGCGCCCGCTGGAGACGCCCTGCAAGGTGGAACGGAGTTAGCTTACAGCCTCCGCACCCGTGAGTCGTACGCGATCACCACCAGGCCCGGGAACCGGGCCGGTTACCCTGTCCCAGGTGAGCATCCAGGGACAGCACGACCCACACCTCGCCACCCCCGCCGGCAAGCCCCGGGCCAGGTCAGTCGGCCTGAAGTTCCGCGGCCGCCCCGGTCCGCACAACGCCATCACCGATGTCCCCGGCGTCGAGGTCGGCTACCGGACCCTGATCCAGGACGGCAACGTCCGGACCGGGGTCACCGCCATCCACCCGCGGGGCAAGGACAATCCTGGTGACCCGGTGGCGGCCGGCTACCACAGCCAGAACGGCAACGGCGAGATGACCGGGGTGTCCTGGATCGAAGAGTCCGGCACCTGCCAGGGCCCGGTCGCGATCACCAACACCCACGCGGTCGGGGTCGCGCACGCCGGCATCATCGCCTGGATGAACGCTGACCACGCCGATCTCACCGGCGTCTGGCTGCTGCCGGTCGCAGCCGAGACCTGGGACGGCTACCTCAACGACATCAACGGTCACCACGTCAACGAGGAAGACGTCGTCGCGGCGCTGCGGAGCGCCACCGCCGGCCAGCCCGACGAGGGAAGCGTCGGCGGCGGCACCGGCATGAACTGCTACCAGTTCAAGGGCGGCAACGGCACCGCCTCCCGGCAGGTCAGCTACGCCGGCACCACCTACACCGTGGGTGTCTTCCTGCAGGCCAACTTTGGCCGCCGGGCCGAGCTCACCTTGAACGGCGAGTACCTCGGCGAGGAGCTGAGCGACGACAACCCCATGCGCGGCTTTTCCCTGGCCCCGCAGGGCGCCGGGTCGGTCATCGCCGTGGTCGCGACCGACGCGCCGTTCTTCCCCCATCAGTGCCGGGCGCTAGCCCGCCGGGTCACCCTGGGCCTGGCCCGCACGGGCACCACCGGTTCGCACTCCTCCGGCGATGTCTTCCTGGCCTTCTCGACCGCGAATCCGGGCGGCTTCAGCGATGACGGGCCGCCCGGTCCGGACGGCGGCGCCCGGTACGACTCGCTGCGGTTCATTCCCTGGGGCAAGATCGACCCGTTCTTCGAGGCCGTGGTGCAGGCGACCGAGGAAGCGGTGGCCAACGCCCTCATCGCCAACGAGGACATGACCGGCCGCGACGGCCACCGCTCCCCGGCGCTGCCGCGGCAGCGGCTGGCGGAGATCCTGGCCCGGCGCGACCGCTGACGCTGCTAACGGAGCCAGCGGGTATCCGGATACCGCCCGGCCCGGCCGAATCGCCCGCTCCGTACACGTCTTAGTCGACCTGCATCGATATAATCGTCTTCCGTAGTTAACCCTGCGTCCACATACCGCGGGGGATCGGAGCGAATGTCAATGCGGTCAACGTTGCCGGTGTCCCGTCCCGCCTGGGTCAGCGCGGTGAACGCGCTCACCGGCACGGGCGGCGCGGCCCGCCGGTCACCGGTGGAGATCGTCGCCAACGCGGCGTCCGTTGTCACCCGCAGCCCGTACGCCGAAGCCGCCGGCC
>DASWUW010000645.1:0-4725 GCA_036406335.1 Trebonia sp. | reverse complement strand
GATGACGCCGGCCCCGTTGCAGTTCGGGCTGGCTCCCTCGGAGTTGGCGCTGAACAGCGCGGGCTTGACCCCGTTGGCCTTCGCGAACGCGGTACGGACGGGGTCGAGCAGACCGGTATAGGTCGCCGGGTTACTCCGCCGGGAGCCGCGGATGGCGCCCTGGTCGACCGGGACGACGCCCGCGTCCTTCGGCAGCGACCCGTGCAGGAGGGAGCTCTTGCCCGATCCGGCCACCCCGGTAATGACGCAGAGCACGCCGAGCGGGACGTCGACGCTCACATCCTGCAGGTTGTGCGTGCTGGCGTGCCGGATCTCCAGCGCGCCCTCCGGCGGGCGGAACTTCGTCTTGAGCGCGGCCCGGTCGTCGAGATGACGGCCGGTGACGGTCCCGCTGGCCCGCAGGCCGGCGACCGTGCCCGCAAAGCAGACGGTGCCGCCCGCCGTACCCGCACCCGGGCCGAGGTCGATGACGTGATCGCCGATGGCGATCGTCTCCGGCTTGTGCTCCACCACGAGCACGGTGTTGCCCTTGTCCCGCAGGCGGAGCAGGAGCTCGTTCATCCGCTGTATATCGTGCGGGTGCAGTCCGACCGTGGGCTCGTCGAAGACGTAGGTCACGTCGGTGAGCGAGGAGCCGAGCTGGCGGATCATCTTGACCCGCTGCGCCTCGCCGCCGGACAGGGTGCCCGACGGCCGGTCGAGGGACAGGTAGCCGAGCCCGATCTCCGCGAACCCGTCCAGGGTGTGCCGGAGCGAGGCCAGCAGCGGCCCCACCGACGGGTCGTCCAGGCCGCGAACCCAGCCGGCCAGGTCGCTGATCTGCATCGCGCCCGCGTCGGCGATGCTGATCCCGTTGATCTTGGCCGCCCGGGCGTGCTCCGCCAGCCGCGTGCCGTCGCACTCGGGGCAGGTGGTGAAGGTGACCGCCCGGTCCACGAACGCCCGGATGTGCGGCTGGAGCGCGTCGGTGTCCTTGGACAGCATGGACCGCTGCAGGCGCAGGATCAGGCCCTCGTAGGTCTGGTTGATGCCGCCGATCTTCATCCGGACCGGCTCGTGGTAGAGGAAGTCGCCCAGTTCCTTCTTGCTGAACTTAGCGATGGGCTTAGCCGGGTCGTAAAACCCGGACTCGCTGTACAGCCGGTAGCCCCAGCCGCCGGGGGTGTAGCCCGGGATGGTGAGCGCGCCCTCGTTGAGCGACTTGCTGTCGTCGTACAGCTCGGACAGGTCGATATCGGAGACCGAGCCGCGGCCCTCGCAGCGCGGGCACATGCCGCCGGTGACGCTGAAGCTGCGGCGCTCCTTCACCTTTTTGCCGTTGCGCTCCAGGGTGACCGCGCCCGCCCCGCTGATCGAGCCGACATTGAACGAGAACGCCTGCGGCGGGCCGACGTGCGGCTGCCCCAGCCGGCTGAACAGGATGCGCAGCATCGCGTTGGCGTCGGTGGCGGTGCCCACCGTGGACCGCGGATCGGCCCCCATCCGCTGCTGGTCGACGATGATCGCGGTGGTCAGCCCCTGCAGCACGTCAACCTCCGGCCGGGCCATCGACGGCATGAAGCCCTGCACGAAGGCGCTGTAGGTCTCGTTGATCAGCCGCTGCGACTCCGCCGCGATCGTGCCGAACACCAGCGAGCTCTTGCCCGAGCCGGAGACCCCGGTGAACACCGTCAGCCGGCGCTTGGGGATCTCGACGCTGACATCCTTGAGGTTGTTCTGCCGCGCGCCGAGCACGCGGATCAGGTCGTGGCGGTCCGCGTCGCGGGCCGTTTCTGCCCTCTTGGAGGTGCTCATCGGGTCTCCGTGCTCTGGTTACTGGTCCTGGACTAGCCCGAGGACATTGCCGTCGAGGTCGGTAAAGGTGGCCACCAGACGGCCGCCGCCGACATCCTGCGGCGCCTGCTTCACCGCGGCGCCCGCCGCGGTGACCTCGGCCAGCTTGGCCTTGATATCCGCCACCTGCCAGTAGGCCACCGGCGAGGTCTCGCCCTGCGGCCCGCCCGCGGGCACCAGCCCGATCTGCTGCCCCGCGGCCTCGAAGCCGACGTAGTAGTCCGAGTCAGCCGTCGGCGCCAGGCCGAGCAGCGCGGCGTACAGCTCCTTGGCCTTGGCCAGGTCAGACACCGGGTGCAGCACAATCTTGATTCCCTGGGTGGGAGAACCGGTCATGATCACTCCTGCCGTCGCGTGGATTCTTGCCTGTTCAGAATTATTGCGGCAGGGAACCCGGCGACGCTTCTCGATTCCTGATCGGTCCCGGCAGTCTAGGGCTATCTTTCATGCCTGTGACCGACGCAGCGCTGGACGCTATCCGTGATTCGTACGACGCGATGGCCGGCGGGCACCCCGATGTGGTGAACGCCAGCCTGGATGACCGCCCCCTGGACCGGGCGCTGTTCGCCGTCTTCGCGGAGCTGATCCAGGCCGGCGGCAGTGGCCGGGTTGCCGACGTCGGCTGCGGCGCGGGCCGGGTGACCGTCCTGCTGTCCCGGCTGGGCCTGGACGCCTTCGGCATCGACCTGTCACCGGGAATGGTGGCGCTCGCGCGCCGCACCTATCCCCGGCTGCGTTTCGAAGAAGGGTCGATGCTGGCCCTGGACCTGCCCGCGGCCGCTCTCGGCGGCCTGCTCGCCTACTACTCGATCATCCACATCCCGTGGGAGCGGCGCCCGGAGCTCTTCGCCGAGTTCCACCGGGTCCTCGCCCCCGGCGGCCTGCTGATGCTGGTCTTCCAGGTAGGCGACGACCAGGGCCACCGCGCCGACTTCCAGGGCACCCCGGTCTCCGTGGACTGGTACCGGCAGCGACCGGATGACGTGGCGGACCTGCTGCGGGCGGCGGGCTTCGAGCTGTGGACAACGTCGGTCCGCCAGCCGGACGGCAACGAGCACGTCCCCCAGGGCTACGTCCTGGCCCGCAAGCCCGCAAATTAACAATCCGGCGCTCGCTTAAGGTGGCGGCATGCCTCCTGCCGTGGTTCTGGAAGGCCGCCGGGTCAGGCTGGAGCCACTCACCGCCGGCCACGTCGCTGACCTGGTCCAGGCCGCCACCGAGTCCCGCGACACGTACCAGTTCACCCTGGTACCGGCGGACCAGGCGGCCATGACGCGTTATGTCGAGGCTGCCCTGGAGGACCAGCGCACCGGCTGGGCGCTCCCGTTCGCGCTCCGCGACCGGCGCAGCCAGGCCGTCATCGGCTCGACCCGCTTCCTCGACCTGGACTACTGGCACTGGCCGCCTTCCTGGCCGCCGGGACGAACCACTCCCCAGCCGGACGCGATCCCCACCGTCGCGGAGATCGGCAGCACCTGGCTCGCGCCGTCCGCCCAGCGCACCGGGGGCAACACCGAGGCCAAACTGCTGATGCTCAGCCACGCGTTCGACACCTGGGGCGTGCTGCGGGTGACCCTGAAGACCGACGCGCGCAACACCCGTTCCCGCCGGGCCATCGAACGGGCCGGCGGCCGCTTTGAGGGAATCCGCCGCGCGCACGCCCGCGCCGTGGACGGCTCCGTCCGCGACACCGCCTACTACTCGATCGTCGACCGCGAATGGCCCGCTGTCCGCGCCGCGCTGCAGGCCCGGCTGGAGCAGCACTGACCCTCCGTTCAGCACCGCCGACAGGCTGGCGAAGCAGCACGTCGACCGGGTATGCGAATGGTTCCCGGAGTGGAACCTGACCCTGGTCGACGCCCAGCAGAACCCGGTAGCCACCGGCTGGGGAATCCCGGTCCACTGGGACGGCACCGTGGCCGGCCTGCCCGCCGGCTACACCGACGCCACGATCCGCGCGGTGCCGGACGGCACCGCGCTCGACCCGTGGATCCGCACCCATCAGCGGCTGGGCGCAGCTATCCTGGCCGCCGCTCCCGCCCCGCAGACCATGACCGGCACCGTCGCCGAATGGGAACAGTGGTCCGGCATCGCACTGCTGTCCAGCGGCGACTACGTCATCCCGCAGGGGCTGAGCGTGCTCCATGTCGACCGCGAGGCGGACCTGGGCACCTACGTCGAACCAAACATCTGGATCCGGCACCGCTGAGCGCTGGTTCTCGGCAACGAAAAGACCCTGACCAGCCGGTAAGCCGATCAGGGTCTTTTCGTCGCTGTCTCAAACGAGCGCGCTCGGAGGGACTCGAACCCCCAACCTCTTGATCCGTAGTCAAGTGCTCTATCCGTTGAGCTACGAGCGCGGGTGCGGTGCTTAGTCTACGACACTGCGGGCGCAGTGTGCGCCAACCTTAGCCGGGTCCGCCAGTCCACCGGACAGCGGTGCGACCGCTTCCCTATCCGCGTGGAGCGGCCGCGCAGCCACGGTGTAGCTGCAGAAAGTGCAGCTGTGCGTCGGCCGCGGCCAGCCGCCGGCGCACGCTCGGCAGGTCGAGTCCCAAGACGGTCGCTGCGGCCATGCCTATACCAAGCGTCGCACCAGCGATCGTGTCGGTGAAGTAGTGAACACCCACGCCGATTACGATCACCGAGATGTTGACGGCCAGTGCGATGGCCGCCGCCGGAACAATCAGTCGCAGCATCAGTGCCACGACCCGGGTTCGGGTATGAGGCAGCATGAGCACGACCAGAACAGCGGCAAGGGCGAACATGACGGTACCGTGTCCGCTCGGATAGGACAGAAACCCGTGCGCGGTACGGCCGACAAGTGGCTTGAGCACGTGCTCGGCCACCACGCTGGCCGCGGGAACCGCGACCACGGCTAGCAGGGCCCCG
>DASWUW010000644.1:0-2610 GCA_036406335.1 Trebonia sp. | reverse complement strand
GCACGACCGCCGAAGCCGGGGTCAGCGACGGGTGGGCGCACAGGAAGTACAGCCGGAGCGTGTCGTCCGCCGCCTCGCCGGGACCGGGCCCGGGCTCGTCCTCGACGCGCTCCTCGCGGTGCCGCCGGGAGGTATCGGCCCGGGCGGTGTCGAGGAACTTGCGCCAGCCCGCGGTGACCAGCCAGCCCTGAGGATCCCGGGGCGGATCCCCCGGCCATACGCGCACGGCCTCCACCAGGGCGTCCTGCACGGCGTCCTCGGCCGCCGCGAAGTCGGCTCCGCGGCGGACGAGGATCGCGATCACGGTGGGCGTGAGGGTCCGCACCACGGTCTCGTCCACCATGGTCACTCGGTGATGGCCGGGGCCTCGCCCAGGAACGGGCGCACCTCGAGCCATTCGTGGATCGGCTTGCCGCCCGCCCCGGGAGCCGCGGACAGCTCGCCGGCCAGCTCCAGCGCCCGCTCCCAGGTCTCGACGTCGATCACCATCCAGCCGGCGATCAGGTCCTTGGTCTCCGCGAACGGGCCGTCGGTGACCGGCGGCCGGCCCTCGCCGTCGTAACGGACGAACGTGCCCTGCGGGGAAAGCGCCTGGCCGTCGACGAACTCGCCGGTGCCTTCGAGCCGGGCGGCGAAGTCCCCCATGTACCGCATATGGGCCGACACCTCCTCCGGCGTCCACTGGTCCATCGGCACGCAGTTGACCGCCTCGGGCGCCCCCCGGTAGTGCTTGAGCAGCAGGTACTTGGCCATCAGGTTCTCCTTCCAGAGGTACGGCCCATTGTGGCCGTCTTCACCCCGGGGACGGAGCCGCGTCCGGGTTTTCGACATCCCGCCGGGGAACGATTTTTCCTGATTCCGTAACCGACACAGATGCATCACGATACGGTTACGCCGGATCGGCCGAAAGGCTCCTTAATCGGGCCCGGGCGTCGTGGCGGGCTTTGGACAGCTTCTTGAGGACGGGTGTTCGCGACAGTGCCGAGAATGTCTTCGTCGGGAAAGCACAGCCGTTTCGCACCGGGAAAAGACCGGCCCGTCAAATGGCGCCGTCTGGCGCTGACCGCGCTGGCAGCCGGTGTAGCGGGAGCCTCGTTCTATGTCTTCTTCCCGGGCACGCCCGGGTCGCCGGTCGCCGACCAGCTCAGCCCGGGAGTCCGTCCGTCGGCCGCCTCGGCCGGCCTGCTAGGCCAGGGCAGCACTTACAACACCGATCCGGCGCCCGTGGTAACCGCGACCGCCAAGGCGCCGATGACCCGGCCCAGGCCCGTACCCGCCCGTTCCGCCCGCCCGGCCGCTTCCCCGGTTTCCTCCGCGCCCGTCACCACTTCCGGCGCATCGCCCGCCGACGCGGCCGGGCTCGGGATCTACGACGGCAAGTTCGGCCCGGCTGGCATTGAGACCGCCGCCCGGTGGCTCGGTTCTTCCGGCTCCATCAAGTACGCGCAAGACTTCCTGGATGCCACCGACTGGTCGCATATCAGCAACCCGTGGCAGCTCTCGAACTGGAAGGGCAGCCCGTTCACGATGGTGTGGGGTGTCCCCATGCTGCCCTGCGGTGCCCCCGCCACCCAGTGCGCCGCCAACGTCTCCGACTACAACCTGGTCGCCGGCGGCGGTGCCGACGGCTACTTCCAGACCCTGGCCCGGCACCTCGTCTCAGCCGGGTTCGGCACCTCCTACATCCGCCTCGGCTGGGAATTCAACGCCGACTGGATGGGCTGGGGCATCTGCAACCCCCAGGGGACCGGGCTCAGCAGCTGGGCCGGCGACTTCGTGCCCGCTTTCCGGAACATCGTGACCAGCATGCGCGCCGTGACCGGGGCGGACTTCAAGTTCATCTGGAACCCGATCGACAGCAGCAACGCCAGCTGCCCCGGCGCCAGCCTGGAGAACTTCTACCCCGGCGACAGCTACGTCGACATGGTGTCCCTCGACACCTACGACGGGATCGGCGGCACCACTGGCGACGCCGCCCGCTGGACTGACCTGCGCAACGGGGTCAACGCCGGCGGCTGGACCGCGGTCAAGCCCGCCGCCGCCAGCGGGCAGTCGTTCGCCGGCTACGGGATGGACTGGCTCGCCGCGTTCGGCCAGCAGCACGCCAAGGAAATCGGCTTGCCCGAATGGGGACTCAACGCTAGCGGCGCCAACGGCGGCGGCGGCGACGACGCCTACTTCGTCACCCAGGTGGCGGGCTGGATCAAAGCCCACGCCACCGGCCCGACAATCTTCTGGAACACCGGTGACGGAACCCTCCCGCTAGACATCCCGAGCTACACCAACGGCGACAGCCCGGACGCGACCGCCGCCTTCAAGGCCGCCTTCAGCACCGCCGCTTAGCCTGTCCCCGCCTGCTGCCGCGCTCACCGGCCCGGTCGACGCCGCGGTGCCGGGGACGGCGTCCATTACGGACCGCAAGTGTCCGCGAGCTGGCCGAGTACTGGCACACGGCCTACGACTGGCGGGTGCACTTACTGCACGTACGCTCGCCCGAGCCGGAGGCCCTGCCGCTCGTGCTGACCCACGGCTGGCCCGGCTCGATCGTAGAGTTCACCGAGGTCATCGGGCCGCTCACCGACCCCCGGAAACACGGCGGCGACCCGGCCG
>DASWUW010000643.1:0-1654 GCA_036406335.1 Trebonia sp. | reverse complement strand
GGCACCTCAGGAAAAATCGCCGCCTCGCAAAACCGCGACCGGAGCCGGGTCCTATCGGGAGATCCGCGCCCCCCGGTTCGCGCACCCAGGTAATGGGACCTCCCGCGGGACCTTACCCGAGCCCGGGTACGAATCCGCCGTACGGCCAGAATCCGGCGTACGGCCAAGGGCCACGTTGGACCCCCGGACCGCCACCGGGCGGCCACGCGCCGCCTGCCGACCCGTGGCAGGAAAGCCAGAATCCGTCGTACGGCCAGGGGCCGCAATGGTCTCCCGGCTCGCCTCTCCAGGGCCCGTCGCCGGGCTCGCCTCTCCAGGGCCCGCCGCCGGTCGGCCCGGTACCGGGCTGGGGCGTCACTCCGCCCGTAGAGCCCACCCAGTTTCCCGGCCCGAACTCCTATCCGGCCTCGGGCCAGTATCCGGGCGCGAGCCAGCAGCCTAACGTGCCGCATGGTAACGGGCGGCCCTCAGGAAAACGGAGGAAGTCGCAATGACCGGCCCGGAAACCGCTACTCGACTTTCGCTCGCCTTCGCCCAGGACACGATGGACCTGGACGCGCTACAGCGTGCCGCCTACGCGCTGGCCCGCTTCGCGACGGCCGACATCCGCGTGGACGGCGCCGATTACGCGGTCACGCTTTTCCCGCGCGGAGAAGGCGTAACCGAGGGCGCCCTGGCCGACCTCGCACACAGGTTCCGCGCCGAGGCCAACGACCACGTACTGCGGGCCCGCATTGCCAGGGAGACCGACCCGCTGCGCAATCTGGTATTCGCGCTCGCCTTCTCCGCGACGGGCCTAATCGAAGGCGAGGCCGCAGGCAGCGCCGATGACGATGCGGACGACACCGGCCCGGACGGCGTGGCCAAGGTCGCGCCGTGATCAAACTCGAACAGTCGGCAACCGCGATGCGGCCGGGCAGCTGGCAGCTGCTACCGATGCGGTTCCATCGCCTGGACGGCGACTCGGTACTACTCACGAACTTGGTCGGCGAGCATGTCTTCGTGTCCGATGCCCAGCTTCTCGCCGTGATGAACGGCACGTGTCACGACCAGGGTCTGCTTGGCCGCCTCCGGGCGGTGCACCTGATCCAGGCCGAAGGCGAGACACTGCCGGCTGAATTGCTCGCCATCAAGTTGCGAACCCGGATGAGCCAGTTGCCTAACTCGACGGGACTGCACATTTTCGTGGTAACGCTTCGCTGTGAGCACACCTGCCGGTATTGCCAGGTCTCGCGGCAGGCGGCCGCCAAAAGCGACTTCGACATGTCGGATGAGACCGCCCGCAAAAGCCTAGGGCTGGCGTTCCGCACACCATCCCCGCACCTGAAGATCGAGTTCCAGGGGGGTGAGCCACTGCTGAATTTCCCGCTCATCCGCCGCGTTGTCCTAGAGGCGGAGCGGATGAACGCTGCCCACGGCAAGGATCTCGCGTTCGTCATCGCGACCAACCTGGCGCTCTTGGACGATGAGATCCTGGATTTCTGCGCCGAGCACCGTATCTTCCTGTCAACCTCCCTGGATGGTCCCGGTGACCTGCATAACGCCAACCGACGACGTCCCGGTCAAGACAGCTGGCAGCAGGCAGTTACCGGAATCAGGAGGGCTACGGATCGGCTCGGCGCGGACTGGGTCTCGGCGTTGATGACCACGACCG
>DASWUW010000642.1:0-3914 GCA_036406335.1 Trebonia sp. | reverse complement strand
TCAGGGTGGCGATGTCGCGCCAGCGGTGCACGCGGTAGTGAAGTAGGCCTAGGATGGTGACTTCTTCGTAACAGCAATCTGTCAATATGCAACGTGGCGATAGGCGATAGGCTGGTCGCCAACTGGCAAGGTGGACGATGGAAGAGACCGAGAACCCGAGCCCGGCAGTTCAGAGGCGCCGGCTGCGAGCCGACCTTCGTCGGTCGCGACTCGACGCTGGGCTCACTCAGGACGCGGTCGCTTCAGCGATGGACTGGTCCCTGTCCAAGCTGATCAGGATCGAGAACGGGTCGGTCAACATTTCGACCAACGACCTGAAGGCCATCCTCCAGCACTACAAGATCACCGATGAGAAGCGCGTCGCCGAACTGGTTGCCCTGTCCCGTGCGTCCAGGGAACGCTCCTGGTGGAGCAGTTACCGCGACCCCATACCCAAACGGCTGGTCCAGCTCATCGAGTACGAGAACGCCGCCTACATATCGCGGCACTACGAGGATCTCGTCATCCCCGGTTTGCTTCAGACGATGGACTACATGCGCGTTTCGACCAGCCAGCTGGCTCCGGACATGCAGGCTGACCAGGTTAGAACTGTGATCGATGTCCGGGTGAAGCGCCAGGAGCTACTGAACCGGCCCCATGCTCCCCAGCTCTACTTTGTGGTGGACGAGGCGGTCATCCGCCGCAACGTCGGAGGCAAAGACGTCATGCTTCCACAGTTGCAGCAGCTGATCGAGGCCGCGGACAGGCCGAATGTCACGTTCGAAGTCATTCCCTTCTCTGCGGGACTTTTTCCTGGCCTCCAAGCGCCGTTCGTCATTCACGAGTTCTCTGATGCTGCTGATGATGACGTGCTTTACCTGGAAAGCCCGCACGGCGATGCGCTCAGCCGAGACGACGCGGACGAGATTTTGAACTTCCGCGAAGATTTCGAACGAATGCGCAGATCTTCTCTTGGACCAGCGGGAACTGTCGATTTCCTGAGCGAGGTGATGTCCAAGCTCCGCTAGCGAACTCCTCATCCCGGCAACTCGTGCAGCCAGGAGATGATTACTGCGCGGGCGGGGTAGTCGTGCGCCCATAGACGCCCTACACTGAGCCTTTGGCATATTCTGTAGGGGTTTGCGCTCGTTTAAGAACCGTTCGGCTCGCGCCTTGATGTTGACTCTGCGCCGCTTCCCCGCACTACCGGCTCCCTCACGGAGGAAGTGTGACCGATGCGGAATCAACCGGCGATGCATGGCGCAAAAGCACCGCATCCCAGCCCCACGGCAATTGCCTGGAGGTTGCGATCGGCGCCACGGCGGTACAGATCCGGCACTCCCAGGACCGTTCGGGGCCCGTCCTTTCGTTCACCCATGCTGAATGGCATGCCTTTCTGACCGGCGCACGGGGCGGGGAGTGCGACCTCCCCGGGGAGGTCGAACTCCCCGGGGAGAGACGTTTACCGCTGAGGGAGCACGACCACTGAGGCGTGCCGGGCCAGGTAAGCGGCGGTCGGCAGGCCGGGGGCGCCCGCGGTACCGCCCAGCGCCGACGTGGACAGTGCGCCGGCCGCGCAGCCGAGGGCGGCGGCCTCGGGCAGCGGCAGGCCCTGCAGCAGGCCGGCGATCAGGCCGGCGTTAAAGCAGTCGCCCGCCCCGGTGGTGTCCACCGGCGTCATCGGCGGCAGGCTGACCTGGTAGGTCGCGGAGGAGTCGGCGCACCGGACGCCCCGTTCGCCCAGCTTCACGACCACGGCGGGCCCCAGTGCGGTGAGTGCGGCCACGGCGGCGTCGAGCTCGGCCGTGCCGCTCAGCGCCAGTGCTTCGGTCTCGTTGGGCAGCAGCAGGTCGGCCGCCGCGATCACGCCGGTCAGCCGCTCGTCGCGCCAGCGGCCCGCCGGGTCCCAGTTGGTGTCGAGCGAGGTGACGGCGCCGGCCGCGCGGGCCCGGGAAAAGACGTCGGCCAGGCCCGGCCCGAGCGAGTCGGCGAGCAGGAAGTAGGAGCTCACGTGGACGTGCCGGGCGCGGGCGAGCAGCGGAACCGGGATGTCGTCCGCGGTCAGCGACGTCATCGCGCCGGTGGCGGTCAGGATCGCGCGGTCGGTACCGCGGGACAGCGCCACCGTCATCCCCGTCGGCGCCGCGTCCCGGATGATCACCGCGCTGACGTCGACGTCCTCCCGGGCCAGCTGGCCGAGCAGGAACGTGCCGGCCGGGTCGGCGCCGACCGCGGCGACCAGCGCCACCCGCAGCCCCAGCCGGGCCGCGGCGACCGCGGTGATCGCAGCCGATCCGCCGATCTCCAGCGACACCTGGTCCACCAGCTGCTCCTGCTGGCCGAAGGCAGGGGTCACGTCGCCGCCGAGGACGAGCACGTCCGGATTGCAGTCGCCGATGACCACCAGGTCGAGGTCCTGGTCCCGGTCAGGGTCGCGATCCCGGCCGGCGACGGCGCGCAGACCAGCGCGTTCAGAGAAATCAGAGCGTTCAGGCGGTGACAACGTCGACCCCGGCGGCCTGCAGCACGGCTACGTCCCCGGCGGCGATACCGGTGTCGGTGACCAGTACGTCGATGTCGGCCGGACCGCAGATCCGGGCGAAGGCCCGGTTGCCGACCTTGGAGCTGTCCGCGACGATGATCACCTTGCGGGCCTGCCGGGCCATCATCTGGTTGATGCTCGCCTCCCCTTCATGGTGCGCGGTCGCGCCGGCCACCGCGTCGATCGCGTCGACGCCGAGGAACGCCACGTCCAAGGTGACCTGGTCGAGCACGCCGCCGGCGAGCGGCCCGGTGAGCTCGTAGGACTGCGGCCGGGCGACCCCGCCGGTGGCCACGATCTTGATGTGCTGCCGGACCGCGAGCTCGGTCGCGATGTTGAGCGCGTTGGTGACGACGGTGACGGCCGGCTCGGGCCCGGCGTGACTCAGGTCGGCCCGGGTGGCGAGTGCCCGGGCCACCTCGGTGGTAGTGGTCCCGCCGTTGAGGCCGACGACCTGGCCGGGCCGGACCATGCTGGCCGCCAGCTCCCCGATGCGCTGCTTTTCCGAGGGATAACGTTCCGTCTTGTAACGCAGCGGCAGGTCGTAGTTGACCGCCTGGGCGACGGCGCCGCCGCGGATGCGGGTGAGCATCTGCTGGCGGGCCAGCTCGTCGAAGTCCCGGCGGACGGTGGCCGAGGATACGTTCAGGGCCTTGGCCGCGTCCTCGACCTGGAGCTGTCCGGCCGCGGCCAGCAGTTCCAGCAGGTCATTCCACCGGCGATAGCGGCTCACCCGTGCCTCCCCCCGAGCAAGCGTACCGCCACCGAGAACAGCCCGGCGGCGTAGTCGGCGTCGCTGAACTGGGGCCCCGGCTCGTTGAAGAGTGCGGTCGGACCGCGCCCGTCGACCACGGTGAGGTACGCCGGGTCTCTCCCGCCGCCGGCCAGCCCGATGAGCAGGACGTCTACTCCGAACGAGCGCAGGTTCCGCGCTACATTCGTCCCCTTCCCTCCCGGCCGGGTGTGCACGGCGGCCGGCCGGCTCACCCCGGCCCAGTTGACCGCCGTCCCGTGGTGGGTGACGTCGAGGGCCGGGTTGAGGCAGACGACCACGATCACGGCGCCCGCGGCCTAATCCGCGGACGCCAGGATGACGGAACGGGTCAGGTTGCGCGGGCGGTCCGGGTTCAGGCCCCGGGCCCGGGCCAGGGCGAGGGCGACCGTGTGCACCCGGACCAGCGCGGCCATCGGTTCCTCGGCATCAGACCAGGCCAGGCCGCCCGCTGCTCCGATGTCGCGGATCAGGCCGCTGGAGACCGGGCCGAACAGCCAGACGACGCTGTGCTTGCCGGTAACCGCGGCCGGCCCGTGCCGGTACTCCATCGCCGGGTAGGACTCGGTCCACAGGCCCGCCGACTCCCGCAGCTTGAGCGCCGCCTCGTTGGCCAGGCCG
>DASWUW010000641.1:0-2244 GCA_036406335.1 Trebonia sp. | reverse complement strand
GGCTGGCTCTTGATCCAGAAACGGTCCTCCAGCTGGACGTTGGTGGCCAGGCCGTAGGGGGTGGAGTCGCAGGCGCTGACAATGACGTTGTCGTCGTCCGGCGCGGCGACCGGGCGGGCGCCCTCGACCAGACGGCGGGTGAAGAAGTCGTTCCAGGACGTGAAGCCCCAGTACAGGTCGTCCGGGTCGTGCTGGTACTGCTCGATGCCGATGGCGCGCCGGGCGGCCTCGCCCTTCCAGCCCGACGGCGAGTCGTTGAGCACGTAGCGGGAATCGGGGCGGTCAAGGAACTCGCTCCAGGCGGTGAGGACCTTTCTGATCATCTCGTTGATCCGGCGGTCGCGGTAGGCGGCGAACCCGGCGGGCGTCCCCATGGTCCAGTCGAGGATCGCGCCCAGCGGCAGCACCACCATCGCGTCTTCGCTGTACTCGGGGGCCATGGTCAGCACCTCGTTGATCAGCCGCAGCATCTGCTGCACGCTCTGCAGGTGCCGCTTGCGGTAATCCCGGCCCCGCGGTACCTGGGCGATCATCTCGTTCAGGTACATGCGGACCACCGGGTCGCGGTCGATCAGCTCCTTGAACTCGGCGATCACCGGGTGCAGCGGTGCCTGCTCGCCCTTGGCCTCGACCCGCTCCTGGTGGCCGGCCAGCCAGGTCTCCAGGTCATCCTGGTTCTCCGGCAGCCAGCCGCCCCGTCGCCGCACATCTGTCCCTGGTTCCGCCATACAAGCCTGCTATCCAGATCGCGGTCTTTTATGCGCTGACCGCGGCGCTGTGTCACTACAGCGCTGTGTCACTACTGCGCTGTGTCACTACTGCGCTGTGTCACCGCGGCGGTTCGCCTGCCTGGTCCAGCAGGTTCCGCAGCTGGTGCCGCCCGGCGAGGCCGAGCTTGCCGTAGGCACGGTGCAGGTGAGACGCGACCGTCCGGGCCGACAGGAACAGGCGGTCGGCGATCTCGTTGTTGGTCAGGCCGCGGCCGGCCAGGATGACGATCTCCCGCTGCTGGGCGGTGAGCCCGTCCAGCGTGCTCTGGGGGCCGGTCGCCGTCACCGCGGTGACGCCGCAGGCGCGCAGCTCCGCCTGGGTGCGCCGGGTCCACGGGTCGGCGCCGAGGCGGCGGAACACCTCCAGCGCCGCCGCCAGTACGGGCTTGGCGTCGTTGATCCGCCGCTGGCGGCGCAGCCACTCGCCGTAGTCCAGCCGCAGCTGGGCCCGCTCGAACGGCCACGCGTCACCGGCCGGACCGGACAGGGCGGCCGCGAACCCCGCCCCGGTCTCGCCGGGGTCGCCGGACTCGCCGAGCAGGCAGCGGGCCCGGGCCGCGATCTGCTCCAGCCGGGGCCCGGAGTCCGCCTGGTTCAGGGCGCGTTCCAGGAGAGCGCGGGTCTCCGGGCCGCGGTAGACCCGGACCGCCGCGGCGGCGAGGTCGGCCAGGGCCAGGTAGGACACATGGTGGTGGGCGGGCCTGCCGTCGGGGTCGAAAAGCTGGCTGAGCTGCGCGTAAGCGGCATCGTGGCGGCCCTGGCCCAGGGCCGCCAGGCCGGCCGCGTGCCAGGCCCGGGCGGCGAAGCCGCGGTATTCGGCCGGGTTCACGGTGGCGAGCGCGCGGTCCAGGTACGGCTGGACCTCGGGGTGCGCGCCGCGCAGGGCGAGCACGGTGGCGACGGTGAGGTCAGCCGACGCGGCGACCGTCGACATCGCCGACACGTCGGCCGCGCCGCTGGCCTCGCTCGCGGCGGCGAGCGCCTCATCCCAGCGGCCGCTGTCGACAAAGGCCCAGGTGATCGCGGACAGCATGGCTCCGCTGCTGCCGGGCGACCCGTTGGAGCGCAGCCGGCGCAGGGCCTCTCGCAGCAGGGTGATCGCGAGCTCGGACTCGTCCAGCATCCAGGCCGCCGCGCCGAGCATCGGGATGTTGGCGACGGGGCCGGCGGCGACCTGACGCAGCCAGGCGACGGCCCGCGACCGCCCGGTAAACGGTTCCAGGCACCCGTGGATCCAGAGCCGCAGCTCGTCCGTCCCTTCCGGCTGGCCCTCCGGGGGCGGCCGGAGCTCTTCCAGGCGGGTCAGCGCGCTGAGCACCGCCTCCCGGTCGCCCGGTAGCCCGGTCTGGTAGGCCACATTGGCCGCCAGGGCCACGACCCGCCACGCGGCGGCAGGCAGCCCCGCCCGCGGTGCTTCCTCCGCGACCGACAGCAGGAGGGCGAGCGCGTCCGCGTGCCGGCTGGACCAGACCAG
>DASWUW010000640.1:0-6337 GCA_036406335.1 Trebonia sp. | reverse complement strand
TCTTCAGCGGAGGTAAACAAAGCCCGAGGCATCAGTAAGGTGCGGTACGATCGCGCTTCCGTCGCCGTCGCTAACGGCCTGTACAGCGGCAGTAAAGGAACCGAATGAGCGATCTTCTACTGATTGAATAGCCATAAAATTGAGATATCAGCAGAACAGGTGCGACGTGACTACTCGTGGACTTCAGCCGCCATCATTTGAGTCGACTCAGGTACCGCAAGCTGATCATAACCTTCTTAGTCAAAATTTGCAGTCTGACGATTCTGCTGAGGTAGAAAGCACCCACGAGGTATTTGCCGAAGATGCCGCCGCGGACGGCGGCGACTCGCGCCTGTCGGTTTGCCTGGTCGGCCCGGGCTGGCGGTTCACCTCCGGCATCAGCTACTACACCTGCCGTCTGGCCAACTCCATGGCCGTCGACCGGTGCGAGACCAGCGTCCTGCTGCTCCGCCGGCTGCTCCCCCGCCTTCTCTACCCGGGCAAGCAGCGCGTCGGGCTGAAGCGGGCGAGCATGGAGTACGGCCCGGAGGTCTCCGTTTTCGACGGGATTGACTGGTGGTGGGGCGGCTCGCTGTTCAAGGCGCTGCGGTTCCTGCGGTCGCGGCGTCCCGAGGTACTGCTGCTCGAATGGTGGACCGCGGCCACCCTGCACACCTACCTGCTGCTGAGCCTGACCGCGCGCCTGACCGGGATGCGGGTGGTCATCGAGCTGCACGAGCTGCAGGACCCGGGAGAGGCGGGCCTCGCGCTGGCGCGGGGCTACGGTCACTGGGGACTGCGCGCCCTGCTGCGGCTGGCGCACGGCTGCATCGTCCACTCGACGGCCGACTGGGAGCTTTTCGAGTCGAATTACGGCCCGATGAACGTGCGCGTGGCCCTGGTACCGCACGGCCCCTATGACCAGTACCAGGACATGCCGGAAACCGGCGACCCGGAAATCGCGGCCGCGGTTTCCGCGGTCCGGTCGGCGCCCAAGGACGGGGTGGTTAACCTGCTCTTCTTCGGCCTCATTCGCCCGTACAAAGGCCTGGAAGACCTCATCCGCGTCTTCAATTCCCTGCCCCGGGAGGAAGCCGAGCGGCTCTGGCTGACCGTGGTCGGCGAGACCTGGGAGAACTGCACGGAGCCGGCTCACCTCATTGCGACCAGCCCGCACCGGGACCGGATCACCTTTGTTAACGAGTACGTCCCGGACGAGGTGGTAGGGGCGGCCTTCGCGCATGCCGACGTGGCCGTGCTGCCCTACCGGCGCTCGTCCAGCAGCGGGATCCTGCACGTCGCGATGAGCTGGGGCCTGCCCACCGTGGTGACCAGCGTCGGCGGCCTTCCGGAGGCCGCGAGCGGCTACGACGGCGCCGTGTTCATCCCGCCGGGAGACCCCGACCTGCTACGGGAAGCGCTGATGAAAGCGGCCGCACTGGCCGGGCAGAAGTTCGCCGACCCGCGCAGCTGGCACGACACGGTGACCGCGGTCCGGCTGGCCGCCGCGGTGGACGAGCCGCAGCGCTCGCCGAGCCCGCGGGTGTTATCAGCGCGGCGGGACGAGCTGGCCGTCGATGAGGACGTAGGGCCGGACGTCGTGCTTCCCGGCCCACTCGCACACCCGCCGCAGGGTGATCGTCCGCAGTTCCACCAGGCGGTGGAAGGCGGCCAGGTGATTGGCCAGGGTCCGGTCGGGCCCGCCGAGCCGGGGGAACCAGTCGGCGTCCCGGAACAGCCCGTCCCGGCCGCCCAGCACGTCAAAGCGGTTGCGGGCCCAGCGCTCAGGCGACGGGAGCTTGGGCAGCTGGTACTGCGCGGCGATCCTCTCCACCTCGGCCTGCTGCCGGACATGCGGGGCGGGCAGCGGGGGCCAGGACAGGTACGGGCCGAAGTAGGCGATCAGCGCCTCCTGCTTGGGTTCCGAGAGATAGCGCCGCGGGGCGGTAATCATCTTGGTCATGCCGGTGTCTTCCTGCTTCTCCGGCCCGGCCAGGATCAGCAGCCGGAAGCTCTCGCTGTTGCCCGCGCCGGGCCCGTGCGGCACCACCGGGATCCACACCGCCACGTCCCGCCCCGCCATCGGCATCGACGTCTGCGGCCGGAGCGGGACGGCGGACAGGCCGTACTGCTGGACCCGCAGCGTGTTGGTGCGGCCGCTGTTCTGGATCGTCCAGCTGCCGGTCCGCTGGTCCAGGCCGACCGTCACCGGGTCGGTCGACATCCCCACGGCAGGCGGCGCCTTGAGGTATTTCCTGGTCGGGGTGTTCTGGCCGCCCTCGACGGAGACGTACAGGGTGCCGCCCGGCTCCACCGCTACCACCGACCGGCCCGTCGACGTCCCCATCGGGCGGCTGGTCCCGTCCGGCCCGACCTCGTACAGCCAGGCGCGCAGCGCCGCCGCCGAACCCTCGTCAGCGGCCCGGCCGCCCGGTACCGGGGGCGTCACAGCCATGCAGGCCTCCTCGGGGACTTCGCCGCACGCGGTTGCGGGCGCCAGGGGAAACAGGTGCCAGTCGCCATTATTCACCGCCGAACGGATCCCGGGAGCCTCTGGCGACCATCCGCGTCCTCATCCGCCGGGCGGGTGGCGGAGGATAGGGAGCATGCGGTTCGTTCACGACACCCTGCCCCAGCGCGTCTGCTTCGGTTCTGGTGAGGCGGCGGCCAGCCTGGGCCGCGAAGCCGCCCGGCTGGGCGCCACCCGGGTCATGCTGATCGCCTCGGCGGGCGAGGCGGAGCTGGCCGGCACGGTTGCCGGGGATCTCCCGGTCGCGCTGCGCTACGACGACGTGGTGATGCACGTCCCGGTCGAGGTGGCCGGCCGGGCCCGGCTGGCGGCCGCCCACGCCGGCGTCGATGCCCTGGTCAGTGTGGGCGGCGGCTCAACCACCGGCCTGGCCAAGGCGGTCGCGCTGACCACCGGCCTCCCGGTCATCGCGGTGCCTACCACCTACGCCGGATCGGAGGCGACCCCGGTCTGGGGTCTCACCGAAGGGGCCCGGAAGACGACCGGCACCGACCCGCGGGTGCTGCCCAAGGTGATCGTCTACGACGCCTCGCTCACCATGTCCCTGCCGGTCGGCCTGTCGGTGGCGTCCGGGCTGAACGCCCTGGCGCACTGCGTCGACTCGCTCTGGGGCCCGAACGCGGACCCGGTCAACGCCGCGCTCGCGGCCGAGGGGATCCGGTCCCTGCGGGACGGCCTGCCCCGGGTGGTAGCCGACCCGATGGAACTCCGCGGACGCGAGGACGCCCTGTACGCGGCCTACCTGTCCGCCGTCGCCTTCGCCTCGGCCGGCTCCGGCCTGCACCACAAGATCTGCCATGTGCTGGGGGGCAAGTACAACCTGCCGCACGCCCAGACGCATGCCACCGTGCTCCCCTACGTGCTGGCGTTCAACGGCCCGGCCGCCCCCGCGGCTGAGCGCCGGATCGCCGCCGCCCTCGGCACCGGCCGCGCGCTCGACGGCCTGGTCGCCCTCCAGCGGGAACTGGACGCCCCGCACGCCCTGGCCGACTACGGCTTTACCGAGGACTCGGTCGCTGCCGCGGCCGAGGCGATCCTGCCCGCCGTCCCGGAATCCAACCCGCGCCCGGTGACCGCCGAAGACCTGCGAACCCTGCTGCGCGCCGCCTGGTCCGGCGCGGACCCGCGGACCGTCTTCTAGCCGGTAACAAAATCCGACATTCCCGACGAGGCCGAGCCTAATGCTCTCACCAGCTATTACGTACGCGGCGCGGCTACCGGAGGTCGCTGGTTCCGTTCGGCATAATCGATTTTGATCTTTCCGGACTTCCTCAGGAGCTTCTATGCGCCTCAGACTCGTGGCACTTGGCTGCACGCTAGCCGGAGCGCTCGGGTTCGTCGCTCTGCCGCCGACCGTCGCGCAGGCCGCCGGGCCCGCCAAGGTCAAACCCGGGCTCAGCATCTCCACCCTCGCGGGCGGTTACCCCTACGGGGACAAGGTCAAGCTCACCGTCACCCTGGGCAAGACCGCCGGGAGCCGCGTGGTCCTGGTGTACGCCCAGCCTTCCGGCCGGCCGCGCACGCTGGTTCAGCGGGGCAAAGTCAACGGCAAGGGCAAGCTCTACCCGGCCTACCGGATCACCCGGACCACCCGGTTCACCGTCGTCTACCCGGGCGACGCCCGGGACTCGCCCGCCACCGCCAGCCGTACCGTGACCGCGGCGGCCCCGGTGACCGCCGCCATCGCCGGCTACTACCAGACGACCAAGATCAGCGGGGTCAGCTACCGGCTCTTCCGGGCCAAGAGCATGCTCACCCTGCGCGCGACGGTGACGCCGGGCAAGCCCGGCGAGTGCCTGGAGCCGGAGACCGAGCAGTTCGACCCGGGCTCCGGCTGGAACGCCGACACCAGGTACGGCTGCGACAAGCTCGGTGCCAAGAGCAGCGACAGCGCCCCGTTCAGCCTGCGCCAGGCGGTCGGCGACCGCTACCGGATCCGCGCCGACTACGTCCCCGGGGCCAGAAACACCGCGAACGTCAACGGGCACAGCGGGTGGCTGTACTTCGCGGTGGTCAGGTAACCGGCTCCGGCTTCCGGTCCAGGTAGCGCAGGACGAGCTGGCGGTACCCGGCGGGCAGCTGGCTCAGCAGCGCCCGGCCGCGGGCCGCGGGCTCGACCCGCCGCAGGATGCCCGCCACCGCCGGCGGGCTGGCCGTCTGGAACAGCAGCCGCGCGGCCCGGGCATCGTCGTCCAGCGCGGTCACTAGCGCGGCGGCGGCGGCCGGGGTCATCTCGGTCAGCGCGCTGACCACGGTCAGCCCGTCGGCCCGGGCCAGCAGCCCGAGGGCCGGACCCGGCCCCGGGACGGCGAGCACGGCCGCCGCGGCGAGCGAGCTCATGTGGTCGAGCAGCCGCCCGCCCCGCTCCTGCGGCAGCATGTCCAGCAGCCGCCAGGCCACGGCGGGCTGGTCCGCCGCAATGGCGCTGAGCAGCCGGCCCGCGGCCGCCTCGGCGCAGCGGCTGATGATGCTGGCGGCCCGGCTCGGATCCAGCGCGAGCAGGTCGGCGGCCGCCCGGGAGTTGGCCGGGTCGCTGACCACCCGCACCGCGTCGGTGACGGGCAGCCCGGCCAGCGGGGTGCTGACCCGGGTGCGTGCGGCCTGGTCCGGGCGCGGGAGCCGCGGTACCGGACCGCTTGGCGAACGAGTGCTGGCGATGCTTCGCAGCACCTCGGCGACGGTGGCCGCGTCCGGCCGCTGCCGCGCCTCCTTGGCCAGCATCCGCAGCACGAACGGGGCCAGCGCGCCGTCGGCGCGCGGACCGCGCGGGTTCCGGCCGCAGATGGCGGCGATGGTGGCGCCCGCCGACGCGGCCGCGAACGGCGCCTGCCCGGCCAGGGCGTAGTACAGGGTGACGCCGAGCGCCCACAGGTCGGTCGGCGGGCCGGCCGGCTGGCCGTTGAGCAGCTCCGGGGCCAGGAACTCGAGCGTGCCCACCACCTGGTCGACGGTGGTCAGCGGGTTCTCGCCCGCGATCCGGGCGATGCCGAAGTCCACCAGCCGCACCGAGCCGTCCTCGCAGCGCACGATGTTGGCCGGCTTCACGTCGCGGTGGTACACGCCGCGCTCGTGACAGGCCAGCAGCCCGTGGATCACCGCGAGCCCGGTGCGCGCCACCTCACGCTCGTCCAGTGGCGGCGACTGGCGGATGATCTGGTCCAGGGACAGCCCGCGCACGTAGGCCATCACGATCCACGGGTCCTGGTCGCGGCCCTCGTAGAGCAGGTCGTGAATGGTCACGATCACCGGATGCTCGACCTTGGCCAGCGCCAGCGCCTCGTGCCGGACCCGTTCCCGCTGGATCTGGCGGGTCTCGGCTCCGCCGGCGGCGCCGATCAGCTCCTTGACCGCTACCGTCCGCTCCAGCCGGGTGTCATAGGCCTTCCACACGCTGCCCATGCCTCCGTCACCCAGTGACTCGATGAGGTGGTAGCGCCCGCTGAGCACCGTGGACGGCCCTGCGCTCATTCGTCGTCCCAGTTCAGCGGGACGCCGCTGCCGTTTCCGTCACCCGGCCCGGCCGCGGGGAGCTCGGCCGGGGACGGCGGGCAGTCCACCCGGGTCTGGTCCCGGTAGCGGTCCGCGGCCGGGTACTCCTGCCTGGTCACCGGCAGCGGGCCGGTTTCCGGGGCGCGCCCGGTCCACAGGTTGCGGTACTCGTCGGCGCCGCGCCAGCGGCGCGGCGGCCGCGGGGAATCCCCGGAGGGGCCGGGCTCCGGCACCCCCCGAGCCCCGGGCCGGGGCCCTTCGAACACCTGCGTGTGCCGCACGTCCGCGGATTCGCCGTCCGGCCGCGGCAGCACCCGGGTCTGGTTCCAGATCGGCTCC
>DASWUW010000639.1:0-2315 GCA_036406335.1 Trebonia sp. | reverse complement strand
CGGTCCCGGCCGAGGTCTCCTGCACGATGACAATGCGGGCTGCGGCCTCGAGCAGGTAGGCCGTGCCCCAGACCGCGGTGATGACCCGGAATACGTGCCGGAACTCCTGGTGCTGCCACAGGCCGGTGAACTCGCGGCCCTGCGGGCTGTCCGGGCCGATGAACTGCATGGCCAGCCGGTACATCAGCGGCTTTTCGGTAAAGAGCGAACCCAGGCAGATCAGCCCGAACACCCCGGTGCCCACCGATCCCTCGTCTAGGACCAGCTTCGGGTTGTGGCTGACCAGCCCGAGGACGGCGCCGACGACGATGCCGGCCAGGACCAGGATGCCGACCGCGTCCACGTGCCGCTGCTGGACGGCGGTGATGACCACCCCGATGGCCGGGAGGATGCCGCTCAGGATCAGCGCGCTCACCGTGCTGAACCCGTTCGAATGCAGCAGCTGGTAGACCAGCAGGGGTCCCCCGATGTCGAAGACCGCGATCTTCAGCCAGGGGAGCAGCCGCCTGGCGTTCAGGCTGCCTTCGGACCGGCTTGACCTCGACAAATTGCCTGATGCTACCGGACCAGTTTCGGAGTGCTCTTCCGATGCCACACTTTTGGGATACCCGCGTGCGGGAAGGCAAACGGGGTCAGGAACAGCCCGTGACCTTCCTACGACGGACGCGTCATGCGCGCTCGGCGGTCGTGGACTCACCTTGCCGCGCGATTGCCGGTGAGAGATTATCGGCGGGTACGGCTATCGCTGGCTTACGGAACGTAAGGAAGGGCGCCGGGACGCATGAAAGCGCTGATCGTGGGGGCCGGCATCGGAGGCCTGGCGGCGGCCCTGTCCTGTCACCAGCGCGGCCTGGAATGTGAAATCTACGAGCAGTCGGACACCGTGAGCGAACTCGGCGTGGGCTTTAACATACTGCCCAACGCGGTCCGCGAGCTCAGTGCGCTCGGCTTGCTCGACCAGCTGGACCAGACCGGGGTGCGAACCTACGAGCTTTTCTATCTCAACCACCTGGGACAGGAAGTCTGGCACGAGCTGCGCGGGACGGATGCAGGCCATGACTTCCCGCAGTTCTCGATCCACCGGGGACACCTGCAGAGCATCCTTTACCGCGCGGTCCGGGAACGGCTGGGCGATGACGCCGTGCGCACCGGCAGCGCCTGGTCCGGTTCGAGGAGCGGGCAGGCGGGGTGACCGCCGCCTTCACCGATCGCTCGGGCCGGGAGGTGAGCCGGCGGGAGGGTGACGTGCTGATCGGAGCGGACGGCATACGCTCCACCGTGCGCGCGGCACTCAACCCGGGCGAAGGCGACCCGCTGCGGAACGGCGTCGTCATGTGGCGCGGCACCCGCGACTGGCCGGCCTTCCTGACCGGCCGCTCGATGCTGATCGCGGGGAGCAGGCAGGCGAAGGTGATCATCTACCCGATCGGGCCGGGCCAGACCCCGGCGACCCGTCTCACCAACTGGGCCGTGATGGGCCTGCCGGAACGCCGGGACGACCGCTGGCTAGGCGACTGGTCCCGGCCCGGCAACTGGGACGAGCTGCGGGCGTTCGTCGAGCCCTTCCGTATCGGGCAAGCCGACATCGCGGCTATGGCCAGCGGCGCGCCGCTGTTCTACGAGTACCCGCTGTGCGACCGGGACCCGCTGCCCCGGTGGACCCACGGCCGGGTCACGCTGCTGGGCGACGCCGCCCACCCGATGTACCCGGCCGGGTCGAACGGCGCCACCCAGGCCATCATCGACGCGCGCTGCCTCGCCGACCGGATAACCGAGCTGGGTCCTGAGGCCGGCCTGGCCGCCTACGACGACGAGCGGCGGCCCGTGACCACGGCGATCGTCCAGGCCAACCGCAAGGGCGGGCCGGAGGGGGTGATCGACGCCGTGGACAAGCTGGCCCCCGACGGCTTCGACGACATCGAGACCGTACTGCCCCGCGCCGAGCGGGAACGGATCGTCCACGGGTACGCCCGGACGTCCGGATTCGCCGCCGCGTCACCGGCCAGCCCGGCCCGGCAGCCGGACGAAAGGCAGTAACCCGCCGGGGATAGTCGCGACGTCGACCGCCTCGAGCTGGCTGGAGGCGAAGTCGGACACCAGCAGCGGGCCGCTGCGCAGCACGGCCATTTCCCGCGGGAACGCCCCGGTCGGGAGGTGGCCGGCGACCGCCCGGCCGCCCGACAGCGCGGCCGCCACCTTGACCACGTCGAGGTCGGCGGCAGCGCCGCCCGCGTTGAAGCGGTTGGAGTCGGCTACGACGATCAGCGAGCCGCCGCGCACCGCGGCGAGCCCGACCGGAGCCTCGCCCACCCGGA
>DASWUW010000638.1:0-3921 GCA_036406335.1 Trebonia sp. | reverse complement strand
CTCATTCCCGGCCTGCTGCAGACCGAGGATTACGCCAGGGCCGTACTCGAGCGTCACCCGCACGTGACGGACGCCGAGGTGACCGAGCGCCTGGCGGCCCGCATGGCCCGGCAGTCGGTGCTTGGCCGGGATGCTCCCCCCCATCGTTTACATCCTGCTCGACGAAAACGTTTTGCGCCGTGAAGTCGGGGACGCGAAGATCATGAGCGAAGCTCTAGACCACCTGGCCGCTCTTGCGGCGCGGCCCAGAATCAGTGTGCAGACCCTGCCGGGGAAGGGCGCTCACGCTGGGCTGCAAGGGGCCATAGCCCTAGCCGAGACACCCGGCGCGGTGGTGGTCAACCTGGAAGACTTCACGGACGGCCGGACAACGGACAGCCCGGTTACCGTGGCTCGGGCTAGCGAGCGGCTCGACACGCTGCGGTCGGACGCTTACCGGGCCAGTGAGTCACTGACGATGATTGAGAAGGCGGCGGAACAATGGCGAGCCTAGACGGTGGTTGGCGCAAGTCGTCCTACTCGGGCACCTCGGGCGGAAACTGTGTAGAGGTGGCCGACACCGCCAAAGCGGTCCTGGTGCGAGACACCGCCAAGCGGGGCGGCGTGACGCTGGCTGTTTCCGTACCGGCCTGGCGGGTGCTGCTGGGAAACCTCAAGAACGGCTGACAACTGTCGTGGTGAATGATCGTTAAAGCAATATGGCTGTTCAGAAGCATGATCACGGAAGCTGACTGATCTGCTTGGCGGGTGCGCGTCGTTGACCGGCGGATCAGGGCTCCCGCTAGACCCATCGCTCTCTTGGCTTAGCGGACGGCGGACGGCGGTCGGCGCGGGGGTTCAGCGGCGCGGGGGTTCGGCGGTGCGGGTGGGCGGCGGAAGGCTGAGTGCCCCGTTACGGGCGACGTAACGGGGCGCTCGGCGGTCCGGGTTACTTGCGCTTGCGCGGGCCGATCGTGGCCAGCCGGAGGCGGGCGATGACCAGCCAGATGACGCCGAGGACGACCATCGCGACGATGGCGGTCATCCAGTGCGACGCGCTGTGCGTCCACAGGGCGTCTGCCTTCTGCGCGTTGGGCCCGAAGCGGACCGAGGACTGGATCACGTTCAGGTTGATCGTGGAGGCGACCGCGCCCAGCCCCCAGCGGGCCGGGGCGATCGAGGAGATGCCGGCCAGCACCTTGCTGGCCCCCAGCGGGAACAGGCCGCCGGACAGGGCGACCTGGATCATGGTGACGCCGACGAGGATCGGCATCGTCTGATCGCCCTTGGTCACCAGGGTGGAAATCGCCAGGCCGATCAGCATGGAGGTGACGGACAGCGCCGCGAGCGCGACAAAGATCTCGATCAGGGCCGGCCCCGGGATGAGCGCCCCGCTACTCGGAGCCTTGATTCCAGCCAGGCCCACGATGACGATCAGCAGGGTCTGCAGGATGCTGATCATGCTGAGCACGATGACCTTGGAGAAAAGATAGGCGGTGGCCGACAACCCGGCCATCCGTTCTCGCTCGAAGATCTCGCGTTCCTTGATGAACTCGCGGATCGACAGCGCGGTCCCGGACAAGACGCAGGACATCACCAGGATCATCAGCATGGTGATGGCGCCGGTGTTCAGGCCCGATGTCCCGGGTGAGTCGCGCAGGCCGAACTTGCTCGCGCTGACCCGGACCAGTCCGCCGAGCAGGATCGGCATCAGCAGCGTGGCCAGCAGGAAACCCCGGTCGGCCTGCATGACCCGGCGGTACCGGCGGGCCATGGTGAACACCTGGTTCAGGCTGCTGCGCTGCTTGGGCCGGGCCGCCTCTTCCCCTTCCGGCCGCCCCGCGTCGAGCCGCTGCTGGCGCACCGAGATCGGCGTGGCCACGTACTTCACGAACTCGGGCGACGCCCGGTACTCGTCGGCGAAGTCCCGCTCGGGCTCGTCGGCGAAAATCTGGAAGACGTCGGCCCAGTCGTCCTTGCGGAAGTAGCGCAGCCCTTCCGCGGGCGGGCCGAAGTAGGCCATCTTGCCGCCGGGCTGCAGCACGATGAGCCGGTCGCACTGGTCGATCAGCTTGGACTCGACGTCGTGGGTGATCACGACGACCGACTGGCCCTTGTCGGCGTTCTTGTCGGCCATGGTCCGCATCTGCCGGAACATGTCCCGCTTGAGGTGCGGGTCGAGTGGCGAGGTCGGCTCGTCCAGGAACAGCAGCGACGGCCGGGTCAGCAGCTCCATGCCGATGTTGACCCGCTTCTTCTGGCCGCCCGACAGCCGGTCGATGCGGGTCTCCGCGTGCCTGCTCATCGACAGTTCGTCGAGGACCTCGCCGACCCGCTGGTTGCGCTCCTGCTCCCCGGTGTCCGGGGGGAAGCGGAGCTCGGCCTGGTAGCCGAGGGCGGTCTTGGCGGTGAGCTGGTCGTGGGTGACGGACTCCTGCGGCACCAGGCCGATGCGCTGCCGCAGTTCGTCGTAGTTCTCGTACAGGTCACGGAAGTCGTAGAAGACGCTGCCGGTGCTGGCCGGCCGCTTGCCGGTCAGCGCGTTCAGCAGCGTGGACTTGCCCGCGCCGGCCGGGCCGATGACCGCCATCATCGACCGCGACTCCAGCGGGAACGTGATCCCCTCCAGCAGCACCTTCTGCTTGCCGCCGTCACCGACCACGACCCGCAGGTCGTGGGCCTCGAAGGTCGCGCGGCCGTCGTCGAGGTACTCGATCAGCTCGCCGCCGACCAGCCGGTAGGTGGCGTGGCCGACCGCGATGATGTCGTTCTCGCTCAGCTCGGCCTGGTTGATCCGCGTGCCGTTGACGAACGTGCCGTTGTGGCTGCCCAGGTCGATGATCTGGTACCGGCCGGTCGGCGAGAGCCGCAGCTCCGCGTGCTGCTTCGACACCCCCAGGTCGGCCACCACGATGTCGTTGTCCGGACGGCGGCCGATCGTCATGACCTTGGACTGGATCCGCACCCGCGACGTCGGTTCGCGGAGCACGCCGGGCAGGAACGTCGTGTCCCCCGCCGAGGGAATCGCCGCGCCGTTACCGGGGCCCCGGTACCCGAAATCCTGGAACTGGTCGACCGGGGCCAGTTCGAAGCGGAGCACGGGGCCGTCCTCCGGGTGCCCGAAGTGCACTACGTAGGGGGCGTTGATCTCCAGCCGCCCGACCCGCTGGGCACCGACGAACGTGCCGTTCCTGCTGCCCCGGTCCTCGAGCACCCAGACCGGGCCCTCCGCCCGGAGCACCGCGTGCTCCCACGACACCCGGGCGTCGATGAGAGGGATGGCCGCCTGCTCGTCGCGACCGATACGGTACTCTTGGCCGCTGCTCAGCCGGTGAGTGTCCCGCACCGTGCGTACCAGCAGCGGAGGTGCGGCATGCGAACTCTGCGCCACTTGATTCCCCACCGCTGAATTCCTCCCGCCAAACCGTCTCACCGACGGCTTATGTTTTCCCCGTACGCCTGTTAGCGTGCGGTTAGCCGGAGGTTACCGGACCGCACTCCGTCAGCCGCGATGTCGTTAGCTCCAGAGTCTAGGGCTATCTAGTGAAATCCGGAATCTGGTGAACTATAACTACAGCGAGACGTTTACACGCGCGTTGATACTTGTCGATACTAAAATTGACGGCGGAGACCCCGGGGGCCTGACATGAGCACCGATCCGACCCAGCCAGCCCAGACCCCTAGCCAGCGGTCGAAGGAGCGGGGAGACGCGCCGCCGCCCACGGTGGCGACGCCAGTGCAGCCGCCCGCGCCCGGCGGCGCGCGCTGGGGCCAGGAGGGTGCGACCCAGGCCGTCCCGCAGTGGCAGCCGCCCCCGCCGCCGCCTCCGCCGCCGGGGGCCCGGCCGACCGTCCGCGAGCCGTCGCCACCCGGGCAGTGGCAGCAAGACCAGCCTACTCAGCAGTGGCCGCCGCAGGCGGACCAGCAGTGGCAGGCACCGGG
>DASWUW010000637.1:0-10443 GCA_036406335.1 Trebonia sp. | reverse complement strand
CGATCATCGACGCGGTCTGGCCCGGCGGCGCGCCCGGGCACCGCTTCCCCGAGCCCGCTGACCCGCATAACCTGAGCGAATGAAGCTGACGCTCAACCTGCACGACATCTACAACAAGGGCGGCGAGATCGAGAAGTCGCTGCAGCGGGTCTTTGACGAGGCCCTGGCCAAGAAGGCGCCGATGATCGAGATCATCCCGGGCAAGGGATCGGGCCAGCTGAAGAAGCACGTGCTGCGGTTTTTCGAGCAGAAGCGCTCAGCGAACAAGAACATGCGGATCGAGAAGCCCTCCAAGAACTTCGGCACGATCAAGATCCACTTCAACTGGCACGAGGCGGGCCGGCGCTAACGACGGCACCGGTCAAGAGCGCGGTCCGGTCTTCTGCCCGGCCGGCCGGACCCGGGCGGCGATGCCGTCGAGCACGCAGCCGAGGCCGAACTCGAACCGCTCGTCGCGGGTCTCCGGCGCGTCCGGGTCAAAGCCGGCGTCGAAGATGCGGGCGAGGTGCGGGTAGCGGCCGGAGCCGAGGACCCGCCGGCCAAACTCTTCCTGCCGCGCGTCGACCTCGTCCGCGGTCATCTCGGCCTCGGCCGCGGCGGCGGCCCGGTGCCAGCGGATCTCCTGGACTTCGCGCAGCGCTGCGCCGATGACGTAGGTGGTGACGGTCATCAGCGCCCCCATGGTGGCCGGCACGTCCAGTCCGAGGCCGTCGAGCGTGCCGACCAGCCGGTCGGCGTTGCGGGCGTCATTCGGCCCGGACGGCGGCCCGGCCCCGAGGAGGTCGATGGCCCACGGGTGCCGCAGCAGCGCGCCCCGGACGCTGGCCGCGTAACGGCCCAGGTCCGCGCGCCAGTCTCCGGACGGTTCCGGTACCTCGGTCTCCGCCTGCACCTGCTCCAGCATCAGGTGATGCAGTTCCTCGGTCGAGGCGACATGCCAGTACAGCGACATCGGTCCCACCCGCAAGTCGCGCGCGATGCGCCGGATGCTGAGCCCGGCGGTTCCCTCCGCGTCGGCGACGGCGATCGCGGCGGCCACGATATCGGCCCGGTGCAGGCCGCGGGCCCGTTCCCGCCGGTCGGGCCGGTCGGGCCGCCCGCCGCCGTAGAACCGGCGCAAGGGCACGAAGAGGCCGTCGTCCTCGGCGTCGCCTTCCGGTGCCACGATCCCTCCGTCGGTTACGATATATCTTGTTGACCGCATGCCTTCGCGATTGCTATCGTACGCTGTACTATCAATAGTACAGCGTACGAGAGAAGCGGAGACGCTATGAGCGAGACTCCCGCCATCGAGGCGGAAGGGCTGGTCAAGTACTTCGGCCAGACCAAGGCACTAGAAGGGTTCGACCTGACGGTGGCCCAGGGCACCGTCTACGGGCTGCTCGGCCCGAACGGAGCGGGCAAGACCACCGCCGTCCGGGTGCTCGCGACACTGCTGCGCGCGGACGGCGGCCGGGCCCGCGTTCTCGGTCACGACGTGGCCGCCGAGGCCGCCACCGTCCGCGCGGCGATCGGGCTGACCGGCCAGTACGCGGCTCTGGACGAGCTCCTCAGCGGCCGGTCCAACCTGGTCATGATCGGGCAGCTGAGCCGGCTGACCGCGAAAGCGGCCCGGCGCCGCGCGGACGAGCTGCTGGAGCAGTTCGACCTCACCGATGCCGCCAACCGGGCGGTGAAGACCTACTCGGGCGGCATGCGGCGGCGCCTCGACCTGGCTGCCAGTCTCATCGGCCACCCGGCGGTGCTGTTCCTGGACGAGCCGACCACCGGCCTGGACCCGAATGCCCGGGCGCTGATGTGGGTCATCGTGCGTCAGCTGGTCGCGGACGGCACGACGCTGCTGCTGACCACCCAGTACCTGGACGAGGCGGACCAGCTGGCCAGCCGGGTCGCGGTCATCGACGGCGGCCAGGTCATCGCCGAGGGTACGCCGGCCGAGCTCAAGGCCTCCGTCGGCGGCCAGCGGGTGCTGATCACGCTGGCCGCGGGATCCAGCGCCGCCGCGGCCGCGGCCGCGCTGCGCCCGTTCGCCACCGGGCCGGTCAGCCCGAACGACTCCGGCCGGCTGCTCGAGGTGCCCGTGACCGGGTCCGACGGGCTGGCCACCGAGGTGGTCCGCGCCCTGGACACCGCCGGGGTCAAGGTCAGCGACATCGCGGTGCGCGGCGCCTCGCTGGACGACGTATTCCTCACCCTCACCGGGCGCGCGGCCGAAACCGCACCCGGGCCGGAGAACGAAACCGCACCTGAGAAGGACAAGGAAGAGGTGACCGCATGACCGCCGTCACGCTGCCCGCCCGGGAGCTGACCCCCGCCGACCTGACCACCGGCCGCAGCGTCTTCACGCAGTTCCTGGGGGACACCTGGGTCCTCACCCGGCGGTCGCTGGCCCGGATCCGGCGCGAGCCGGAGACGCTGGCCGACGTGACCATCCAGCCGGTCATGTTCGTGCTGATGTTCGCCTACGTCTTCGGCGGGGCGATCGGCATCCCCGGCGGCGGGAACTACCACTCCTACCTCATCGGCGGCATGCTCGGCATGGGCCTGGCCCAGACCGCCCCGGGCACCGCGGTCGCGGTGGTCAGCGACATGGAGACCGGGCTCATCGACCGCTTCCGGTCGCTGCCGATGTCCCGGGCGGCGGTGCTGACCGCCCGCACCTTCGCGGACCTGCTGACCCAGGTGATCGGCGCTGCCGTGGTCGCACTGGTCGGCCTGGCCATCGGCTGGCGGATCACCGGCAGTCCCGGCGCCGCGATCGAGGCGTTCGCGCTCGCGCTGCTGTTCGGCTACGCGTTCACCTGGGCCGGGGTCTGCCTGGGCATGGTGCTGCGCAGCGCCGAGGCGGCCCAGCAGGCCGGATTCATCATCTTCCTCCCGCTCACCTTTATCTCGAGTGCTTTCGTGCCGACCCAGGGAATGCCCGGCTGGCTGCAGCCGGTGGCGGAGTGGAACCCGATGTCGTCGCTGGCGGCCGCCTGCCGCCAGCTCTGGGGCAACCCCAACCCGGCGGCCGCGGTACACGCCTGGCCGATGCAGCACCCGGAACTGGCCGTTGTCTGCTGGTCGGCGGGAATGCTGCTGGTCTTCGTTCCGCTCGCGGTGCACCTGTACCGGACCAAGGCGCACTGACCGAAGTTTCACGTGAATCAAAGCTGACGCGGACGTCGGCTATTTCCGGCGAAAACGGGGCGGCCCCCTACAGAATGGCCGGAGGAGAATTCTTTCGGCGATTGTTCAGCTACCTACCGGACTCAAGGGGCGCTTAACGATGCGATTCAACTCAGCCGCACGCCGGGCCTGCCTGGTCCCCGCGCTGGGCCTGGTGCTTGTCACCGCGACGGCCGCCTGCTCCAGCAGCTCGAGCACTTCCGCGTCCGCTCCGGCCACTGTCCCGGCTTCGCCCGCGCCCGCCACTGCGAGCGCGGTCGCGAGCTCAGGCGCGGCTGCCAGTTCGAGCGCGGGCGCCAGCGGCGGCCCGGCCGCCGCGGTTTCGGAGATCAAGACCAACTGGAACACGTTCTTCAGCTCCGCCACCCCGAATAGCAGGCGCGTCCAGCTACTGCAGAACGGCTCGCAGTTCGCCGCGTCGATCCAAGCGTTCGCGGCCAGCCCGCTCGCTGCCGCGGTGACGTCCAAGGTGGACTCGGTAACGCTCAGCTCGGCCGCCCAGGCGAAGGTCAAGTACGACCTCTCAGCCCTGGGACAGAAGGTGGCCAGCGGCGCCAGCGGGACCGCGGTCCGGCAGGACGGGACCTGGAAGGTCGGCGACGACGTCTTCTGCGGCCTGCTCAAGGAGGGGTCCTCAGTGCTGAACATCAAGGTTCCCGCGGCATGCGGCACGGCCAGGTAGCGCTCGCCGCGCTCTGCACGCTGCTCTTCCTCACCTTCCTGGACAACACCGTGGTCTCGGTCGGCCTGGGCAGCCTGCAGACCGACCTGCAGGCCTCCGTCGTGCAGCTGCAGTGGGTGATCGGGGCCTACGCCCTGACGTTCGCCGCCATCATGCTGGCCTGCGGGATGATCGGGGACGAGCTCGGCCGTAAGAAGGTCATGCTGGCCGGCGCGGGGGTGTTCTGCGCCGGCTCCGTGCTGTGCGCGCTGGCCCCGAACGCGCCGGTGCTCATCGCCGGCCGGGCCGTGATGGGCCTCGGCGCGGCGGCGAGCGAGCCGGGCACGCTGTCGGTCATCCGGCACCTCTACACCGGTACCCGGGAGCGGGCCCGGGCGATCGGCGTCTGGGCGGCGGTTTCCGGGCTGGCGCTGGCGCTCGGCCCGGTGATCGGCGGCCTGCTGGTAGGCGCGTGGAGCTGGCGCGGCATCTTCTGGTTCAACCTCGTCTTCGGCCTCGCCGCGCTGATCGCGGTCGCGGTCACCGTGCCGGAGAGCGCGGACCCGACGGCGGCCCGGGTCGACATCGCGGGCACCTTCTTCGGCGCGGGCGCGCTCGCGGCGCTGATGTTCGCGATCATCGACGCGGAGACCGCGGGCTTCGGCTCGGCCGAGGTCATCAGCCTGCTGGGCGTGGCCGCGGTCCTGGCCGCCGCGTTCGCCGCCTGGGAACGGCGGGCCGCCCATCCCCTGCTGGACCTGCGGTACTTCCGGCTGCCCCGGTTCACCGGGCCCAGCATCGTCGCGTTCTGCACCTACCTGGCGACGTTCGCGATCTTCTTCTTCACCGCCCTGTACCTGGTGGAGGTGCCGGCCGATTCCGGCTACCAGATCGCCCTGGTGTTCGCGCCGATGTCCGTCTTGATGATCATCGGGTCACTGGCGGCGGGCTACTGGACCGGGCGGGCGGGCCCGCGCTGGCCGGTCACGGCCGGCTGCGCCGCCTTCGCGGCGGGCTTGCTGATCGCCTGCCCGCTGATCACCCCGCATCCTGACTACGTTCCCCTCGCGCTGGCCCTCGCCCTGGCCGGGGCGGGCATCGGTATCACGGTGGTCCCGGTCACCGCGGCCGTGCTCGACGCCGTGCCCCCGCAGCGGTCGGGCATGGCCGCGTCGGCGGTCAACACCAGCCGGGAGATCGGCGCCGTGGCCGGCGCCTCCGTCCTCGGCGCCCTGGTCTTCTCGCGGCTCAGCGCCACCCTGAACAGCCACATAGCGGCCCTGAGGGTGCCCGCCGGCGACAAGGCCACGATCCTGGCGCTGAAGCCGCTCATCATCCAGGTCATCGAGACCGGCCAGGTCAACAAGTACCTGAACCGGTACTCGGGCCAGGGCGGGCTGATCACCCAGGTCGAGGGGGCCGCCTACTCCGCCTTCGGCGACGGGCTGCACGCGGCCTTCTACCTGTCCGCCGCGCTGGTCATCCTGGCCGGCCTGCTGGCCGCGGTCACCCTGGGGCGGGCTCCGGCCGGGCCGTTGGAAGACGACCCGGTCATTTCGTAAAGTAGGAAGCGCGGCCGGCGTGGACGTAGGTGTAGTCATCCTTGTCGGGAGGCCATAGTGCCTGAGCCCGAGCTCGACGCATGGTACGTCTCGCCGGCCGCGTTCCCCTAGCGGACTACTCCTCTGCTCGCGGCGCGCGCAGGACCTGCACCGAGCGGGGCCCGACGGTCACCGTGTCGCCGGTGTGCCGGGAGAAGTTCCGGGCGGGCGACACCGACGGGTCGAAGCTGTCGATCTCCACGAACCAGGTTCGGGTTCCCGGCTGAACCCGGGGCAGGGTGAACGGCAGCTCTTCCCAGAACCCGTTGACCAGGATAAAGAAGTCATCGTCGTCCTGGGCGGTGCCGTCCCCGGCATCGTCCGGCGCGTCCGTGCCGTCCAGGTAGACCGCGATCGCGTGCATGGTCGGATCGGCCCACTGGTCGTGGCTCACCGGGGTGCCGTAGCAGCTGAACCAGGCCAGCTCGCCCGCCTCGGCCCCGGACAGGAACTTCTTGCGGTGGAACACCGGGTGCTCGCGGCGCAGCGTGAGCAGGCGCTTCACGTAGTCCCGCAGGCCGTTGTCGGCCGCCTCCCAGTCGAACCAGGAGATTTCGCTGTCCTGGCAGTAGCTGTTGTTGTTACCGCCCTGGGTACGCCCGATCTCGTCCCCGCCCAGCAGCAGCGGGAGGCCGAAGGAGAGCAGCAGGGTAGACAGCATCGCCCGGACCTGCCGCGCCCGCAGCGCGTTGATCTCCGGGTCGTCGGTCGGGCCCTCTATCCCGCAGTTCCAGGACCGGTTGTCGGTCGAGCCGTCCCGGTTGTCCTCGCCGTTCGCCTCGTTGTGCTTGTCGTCGTAGGTCACCAGGTCGTGCAGGGTGAAGCCGTCGTGCACGGTGATCATGTTGACCGAGGCGGTCGGCCCGCGGCGGCCCGCGCTGTACAAGTCGGAGGAGCCGGCGAACCGGGTGGCGAACTCGGCCACGCCGGTGTCCCGGCTGCGCCAGAAGTCGCGCATCAGGTCCCGGTAGCGGCCGTTCCACTCCCGCCACTGGGCGGGAAAGCGGCCCAGGTCGTAGCTGTCGGCCTGGCCCACGTCCCACGGTTCGGCGATCAGCTTGGTACCGGAGATCACCGGGTCCTGCGCGACCATCTCGAAGAACGCGGCGTACTTGTCGAAGCGGTTGTCGCTCTCCCGGCCGAGGGTGGCCGCCAGGTCGAACCGGAAGCCGTCCACGTGCATCTCCGACACCCAGTAGCGGAGGCTGTCCATGATCAGCCGCAGCGTGTACGGGTTGCCCGCGTCGATCGAGTTGCCGGTGCCGGTGGTGTCGTAGTAGCTGCTCTTGTCGTCCGGCACCAGCCGGTAGTACATGGGGTTGTCCAGGCCGCGGAAGCTCAGCGTGGGACCGTTCTGGTTGCCCTCGGCGGTGTGGTTGTAAACGACGTCGAGGATGACCTCGAGGCCGGCCCGGTGCAGCGCCTTGACCATGTCCCGGAACTCGTTGACCTGGCCGCCCGGATCCTGCCCGGCGGTCCCGGAGTAGCCCTGGTACGGCGCGAAGAAGCCGATGGTGTTGTAGCCCCAGTAGTTGGTCAGTCCCTTGTCGGTGAGGAACCCCTCGGGGATGAACTCGTGGATCGGCAGCAACTCGACCGCGGTCACCCCGAGGTCGCGCAGGTACTCCGTCACCGCCGGCTGCCCGAAGCCCGCGTACGTGCCCCGCAGTTCCGCGGGCACGTCCGGGTGCCGCATGGTGAAGCCTTTGACGTGGGTCTCGTAGAACACCGAGTCGGCGTAGGGGAGGCCGAGCGGGGTGTCGCCTTCCCAGTCGTAACCGGATCCGTCGACGACCAGGGACCGGGGCACGAAGGGAGCCGAGTCTTTCCGGCCCGGCTGGCCGGGGTCGTCCGGGTCGTGCCCGAGCAGTGACGGGTCCCAGGTGACGGTACCCCGGACGGCTCTGGCGTAGGGGTCGAGGAGCAGGTTGGCCGGGTTGCAGCGCACCCCGCGGGCCGGGTCGAAGGGTCCCTTTACCCGGTAGCCGTAGGCCTGGCCGGGCTGGATCCCGGGCACGAAGCCGTGCCACACCCCGGCGTCGTAATCCGGCAGCTCGAGCCGGGTCTCCTCGCCGTTTTCGGCAAACAGGCAGAGGGTAACGCCCTCGGCCACGGTCGAGGCCACCGCGAAGTTCACCCCGCCGTCGCCCGGGATCGCGCCGAGTTGGGTGCCGCTGCCCGGCTGGACCGCGGGAGCCTGCGAAATCTGTTCTGTCGTCATGTCTGCGGTGAGTCTCCGAGCGCGAGAAGGTTGGCGATAGCGTCGCCAGTTTCCGGAACTGCCCCGTGGCGACGGCGAATAACATCCGCGATCAGCCCGGTCCAGCCGGTCTGGTGGCTTGCGCCCAGGCCGGCCGCGTTGTCACCGTGGTAGTACTCGTTGAAGTAGATGTTGTCCCGCCATCTCGGGTCGTACTGCAGCTTGTCCACTCCGCCGTAGCAGGGCCGCCGGCCGTCGGCGCCGCGCAGGAAGATGGACACCATCCGCTCCCGCAGGTCGGCGGCGACCTCGCCCAGCGTGAACTGCTTACCGGACCCGGTCGGGTACTCCACGGTGAACTCGTCCCCGAAGAACCGGTGGTACTTCAGCAGCGAGTTGACCACCAGGTAGTTCAGCGGGAACCAGATCGGCCCGCGCCAGTTGGAGTTGCCGCCGAACATCCCGGTGGTCGACTCGGCCGGCTCGTAGTCGATCGTCGCGGTGGTGCCCTCCAGGTGCAGCACGTAGGGCTCGTCCCGGTGCACCTGGCTCAGCGACCGCAGCCCGTAGGGGGACAGGAACCGGGACTCGTCGAACAGCGACGTGAGCAGGGCGGCCAGCTTTTCCTTGCCCACCACGCTGAGCAGCAGCTTCTCCCGGCTGCCGTTGCCGTCGCGCAGCAGCCCCTGCTCGCGCTGCTTGGTCTCGTCGGCCAGGCCCCGCCGGGCCAGGAAGTCGGCGAACTGCTTGCCGTACTTCATCGCGTTGCGCACCATCGCCTCGTCGACGATCGTCACCGCCAGCAGCGGGATCATGCCCACCATGGAGCGCGCTTTGACCGGGATCGTCGCCCCGCCGGGCAGGCTGAGGTGGTCGTAGAACATCCCGTCGCCCTCGTCCCACATCCCCATGCTGTCCATCGCCTCGGCAATGCCCGCGTAGTGCTCGAGGAACTTGAGCACCAGGTCGGCGCCGTGCCGACGGCCCCCGCGCCAGAGCACCGACGCGATCAGCGCCATGGACAGCGCGTAGAAGGCCATCCACCCGGTCGCGTCGGACTGCTCCAGGACCGCGCCCGGCGGCAGGTGCGAGCGGTCGATCGGGCCGATGTTGTCCAGGCCGAGGAAACCGCCCTCGAACAGGTTGTTGCCGTAGACGTCTTCCCGGTTCACCCACCAGGTGAAGTTGACCAGCAGCTTGTCAAAGATCCGGGCCAGGAAGTCCAGGTCTTTCGCGCCGTCGAGTACGAACACCTCGAGGGCGGCCCAGGCCTGCACCGGCGGGTTCACGTCGGAGAAGTCCCACTCGTAGGCGGGCAGCGCCCCGTTGGGGTGCTGGAACCACTCCCGGCACAGCAGCACGAGCTGGTACTTGGCGAACCCAGGGTCCACGTGGGCAAGCGACACGCAGTGGAAAGCCAGGTCCCAGGCCGCGAACCAGGGGTACTCCCACTTGTCCGGCATCGACATGATGTCGTGGGCGTTGAAGTTCCGCCAGCGCGCGTTGCGGTTCAGCTCCCGGTCCGGGGGCGGGGCCGGCTGGGCCGGGTCCCCGTCCAGCCAGGCCCGCACGTCGTAGTTGTAGAACTGCTTGGACCAGAGCATCCCGGCGAACGCCTGGCGCATGACGCTGGCCTCGTCCGCGCCCGCCGCGGCCGGGGTCAGCGCCTGGTAGAACTCGTCCGCCTCGGCCCGGCGCCGGTCAGCGACCACGTCGAAGGTCTTCCCGAACGAGCCGACGGTGGCCCTTTCCGGCTTAGGCCGCAGCCGCAGCCGGGCCACGGCGGTCTCCCCGGGGGCCACCGTCAGCGTGTACCAGAACGCGCACTTGGTGCCGGCCTGCTCCGGGTTCACCGTCGCGGCCCCGCTGACCACGTGGTCGTTGATGCCGTCCTTGGGGTACGGCGTGGCCGAGGGGCAGTTGAACAGCCGCTGCTGGTTGGTCTCGTTCTCGCAGAACAGCGGCACCGGCACGGTGCCGTCGGAGGCGGGGCCGGCCAGCAGCTCCAGCGCGCCCAGGAAGGGATGCTCGATATCGGCCCCGCTGGCCGAGTCGCCCGCGCTGCCGGTGCCGTTGGCGGCCAGGCGCAGCGACGGCCGGGGGGCGGACTCCTCCCACGACCAGGTGTTGCGGAACCAGGCGGTGGGCAGCAGGTGGACCGTGTCGGCGTCCGGGCCCGCGTTGGTGACGCTGATCTCGATCAGCAACTCGGCCGCGTCGTCGGTCTTGGCGTAGGTCACGTCGGTGACCCAGTACCGGTCGGCGTCGAACACGCCGGTGTCCAGGATCTCGTATTCGGGGCTGCGCCGGTCCCGCCGCGCGTTCTCCTGCCGGAGCTGGTCGTAGGGGAAGGGGCCTTGCGGGTAGTGGTAGCGCCACCGGTTCCAGGCGTGGCTGGGCAGGGCGTCGAGGTACCACCAGTGCTCCTTGACGTCCTCCCCGTGGTTGCCCTCGGGCCCGGTCAGCCCGAAGGGCCGCTCCTTGAGGAAGGCGTCCCGCCCGTTCCACAGGGCCAGCCCGAGGCACAGGTTCTGGTGGATGTCGCTAAAGCCGGCGAGCCCGTCCTCACCCCACCGGTAGGCGCGCGACCGCGCGTGGTCGAACGGCAGGTAGTTCCACGCGTCGCCGTCCTCGCTGTAGTCCTCGCGGACCGTCCCCCATTGGCGCTCGCTGACGTACGGCCCCCAGGTGTACCAGGGGCTGGCTTGCCTCAGCCCGTCTTCAAGCTTCCCGAACCCGGCAACCCGGTCCCCCTCGGCAGTCATGCGGCAAACGCTATCGTCCTCGCCGGGAGGCAACGGGGCGAGGGC
>DASWUW010000636.1:0-2823 GCA_036406335.1 Trebonia sp. | reverse complement strand
GACCGCAGCGCCGCGAGCAGCTCGTCGCGCCCCCGGCCGCGCCAGGCCAGCACCGCGAACGGGTCGTCGTCGAAGGCCTCGGCCAGCACGTAGCAGACCGCCGCCAGGTGCTTGCAGGGGACGCCCCAGTCCGGGCAGCGGCACTCCAGCTCCAGGTCGGCGGATGACTCGGGGAACAGCGGAGTCCCGGCGGCGGCGAAAACCTGCTCGATCTCGGCCGGCATCTCGCCGGCCAGCAGCCGGGCCCGGAACAGGGCCTGGCGGCCCAGCCGGGACTCGACTTCCCGCCATTGCGCCGCGGTCAGCGGCCGCACCGCGATCGTCACCTGGTAGGGCTGCGGCCGCGAGCCCTGCACCCGCGCGGTGACCTGGCCCGCGGCCAGGGCGAACTCCAGCACCTGGCCGCGGCGGGCGTAGGCCCGCCCGCGCTGCAGGCGGCCGCTCATCCCGTAGGACTCCAGCACCGCGATGAACCGCTGCGACCACCACCGCTCGCCGATCGCCCCGCGCTGGCTGCGGGCCCGGATCCCGCCCTCGACCGCGATCGGCCCGGCTGACTCGTAGTCGTACCAGGGACTCATGCCTGCACCGCCTCCGGGGAAAGCGCCAGCACCTCGCGCAGGGCCGCGGTGGACAGGTTCCCGAGCCAGCTCTCGCCGGTGCCGACCACCTGTTCGGCCAGCGCCTTCTTCTGCTCGATCATGGCGTCGATCCGCTCCTCCAGGGTGCCGACGCAGATGAACTTGCGCACCTGCACGTCGCGGCGCTGGCCGATGCGGAAGGCGCGGTCGGTGGCCTGGTTCTCCACCGCCGGGTTCCACCAGCGGTCCACGTGGATGACGTGGTTGGCCGCGGTCAGGTTCAGCCCGGTGCCCCCGGCCTTGAGCGACAGCAGGAACAGCATCGGCTCGTCCGCCTCCTGGAAATGGGCGACTAGCGCGTCCCGCTGCTTGCGGGTGGTGCCGCCGTGCAGGAAGAGCACCGGGCAGCCGATCCGCGCGGCCAGGTAGGGCTGCAGCATCCGGCCGAACTCGGCGTACTGGGTAAAGCAGAGCGCCTTGTCGCCCGCGGTGACGATCTCCTCCGCCAGCTCCTCCAGCCGGGCCAGCTTGCCCGACCGGCCGGGCAGCCGGGAACCGTCCCCGAGCAGGTGCGCCGGGTGGTTGCAGACCTGCTTGAGCCGGGCCATCGCGGCCAGCACGAGACCACGCCGGCTGATATCGTCCGCCGCGCCCTCGATGCGGGACATCATGTCCGTCACCGTCGCCGCGTACAGGCTGGCCTGCTCGTGGGTGAGGTTGCACCAGACCTTGATCTCCTGCTTGTCGGGCAGGTCGGAGATGATCGACTTGTCGGTCTTCAGCCGGCGCAGCACGAACGGCTGGGTGACCCGGCGCAGTTCGGCCGCCGCCTCCGGCGACCCGTGCCGCTCGATCGGCACCGCGTACCGCTCGCGGAACGCCTTCTGCGGGCCGAGCAGGCCGGGATTGGCGAACTCCATGAGCGACCACAGCTCCGACAGCTGGTTCTCCACCGGCGTGCCGGTCAGCGCGATCCGCGACGCGGCGGGCAGCGAGCGGACCGCCTTGGCCTGCCCGCTCAGGTGGTTCTTGATCGCCTGAGCCTCGTCGCAGACCAGCCGGGACCAGCGTACCCGGGTCAGCGCGGCCACGTCCCGGGTCGCGGTCTGGTAGGTGGTGATCACCAGGTCGGCCGCGGTCAGCGCGACGTCGAGCTCCTCCCCGGCCAGCCGCCCGGCCCCGTGATGCACGTGGACGGCCAGGCCCGGGGTGAAGCGCTCCGCTTCCCGCTGCCAGTTGCCGGTCAGCGACATGGGGCAGATCAGCAGGGCCGGACCCGCCGGATCAGCCCGAACGGAGGCGTGCTCCGCCCGGTCCGCCCACAGCAGCGACAGCAGCTGGACGGTTTTGCCCAGGCCCATGTCGTCGGCCAGGATGGCCCCCACCCCCAGGCGGCCGAGGAACGACAGCCAGGAGAGCCCGCGCCGCTGGTACGGCCGGAGCGTGCCCTGGAAGCCGGCGGGCGCGTCCGCCGCCGTGAGCCGCTCGTCGGCCTGCCCGGACAGCAGGTCGCCGAGCCAGCCGTCGGCGTCCACCGCGGTCAGCGGCAGGTCATCCGGCACCGGGTTCGTTCCCGGCCCCGGGTTTGTTCCCAGGGCCGCGTTCATCGCCTCGGCCGCGGTCATGGTGCCGGCCTGGCCGCGCTCGAGGAACTTCAGCGCGGCCTTCAGGTGCCGGTCGTCGAGTTCCACCCACTGGCCGCGCACCCGGACCAGCGGAACCTTCAGCCGGGCGAGCTCGGCCAGTTCCGCGGCCGAGAGCACGTCGTCCCCGAGGGCCAGGTCGTAGCGGAAAGACACCAGGTCCTGCAGGCCGAACGAGCTCTCCCGGGCCGACGCGGCCGACCCGGTGGCGGTCCGGGTGGTCAGCCGCAGGCCGAGCCGCGCCTTGCGGGCCCAGTCCGGCAGCAGCACGCCGAACCCGGCCCCGGACAGCAGCGGGCCGGTCTCCCGCACGAAGCCGATGGCGCCCGCCGCGTCCAGCGTGAGCCCGGCGGGCGCGGCCTCGCGCAGCGCGCCGTCCAGCGCCGGGAACAGCCGGGCGGCGGCGCCCAGGCCAGCGAGCAGCTCCTCTTCCGGGTGCCCGGTGGCGGGGGCCGCCGCCGTCCCGGCCCAGACCTCGTCCGCGGGCAGCATCAGGCTGGGGTCTTCGGCCGACTGGAGCGCGAACTCCACCCGCCAGCCGCCTCTGTCCGCCGCGCTGACGGCGGGTCCGGGCGTCTCCTCGGCGGCGGTCTCCTCCG
>DASWUW010000635.1:0-2519 GCA_036406335.1 Trebonia sp. | reverse complement strand
AGGGTGTCATCGATCGTGTTGAGCACCACGCCGACTACGGTGCCGGTATCGAGGAGCGCGTCCCGGACCCGGTCGGCCAGTGCCCGGCCCGTCCCGGGGACGAGGTCAGCCTTATGGAACAGCACCGCGGGGACCCGGCCCCAGAACTTGGCGAAGCCCGATCGCTCCTCGGCCTGGCCGCCCGCGCGCAGCGTCCCGGTGAGCAGGCTGGTGCGGGAGACGGAGGTGACGGACGGCACGGTGGCCAGAGCGGGCTCGCGCCCGTCAGGGTGGCGGCCCGCCTCGAGCCAGCCGCCTCCGTCGGCGAGATCCCCGGCCAGCTGAGCGCCGATGGCCGCGGTCATTCCGTCGAGGACGACGATGACCGGGGAGCGCCTGTCCGCGAGCGGCCGGGCCACGCGGTCAAGGATGTTCTCCACCAGCAGCAGGTCTTCGGTGAACGCGGATGTCTCCGTCCAGGCCGCGAGCAGGCGGGCGAAGGCCTCGTCCAGCTGGGCCCGGCGGGCCCGGACCTGGTCGCACAGGCTCGCGTAGGCGCCGCCGAGGCCCGGCACCCGGCTGGTGTCGGCGCGGACGATCGCGGCCAGCGCCCGGTCGGCCCACGACCAGGAGCGGAGCATGCCGCTCGCGGCACCGGACAGCGTGACGGGCGGCGCCTCGGTGGCGGCGAGCCAGCGGACCAGGCGGGCGGCGGCCTCGGCGGCGCGGACCTCGGCCGCGCGGTCGCGCGCGGTCGCGGTGTTCCCGGGCTGGGGCCCGTCACGTCCCCGGGCGTGATCCTGAACGGGAATGAGCGCCGCCGCGGTCTCGGCCGGCGTCCCGCGGCTGAGTGCGGCCGCGAACGCGGCGAGCCGCGCGTCCAGCCCGGCGTCCAGGACCCGGCTGCGTCCGGCCAGGCTGGACGGGCCGGGCCCGGAGCCGGTCAACTCGGCCAGGACGCGCTCGGCGCGCTCGCGGAGCGCGGCCGCCTGCGGAGCGTGCCCGTTGTCGGCCCACCGGGTCACCAGCGACTCGGCCGCCTCGCCGAAGACGCGCAGCGCCTCGCGGACGGCGCGCAGCTCCCCGGGATCGTCGGGCTGCCCGCCGAGGTACCGCTCTTCGGCCCGGATGCGCGCGGTCAGCGCCACCTCGTCGGCGTCGCCCGAGTTGCCCGGGCCGGCCACGGGGAGGGAAGCGGGCCCGGACGCGGGTCCCGGGCCGTAGAGGGCGGCGGCGACCAGCCCGAACGGCACCGCGTCGGCGGTGCGGCCCGTCGCCGCCATGCGGAACACGATGTCCGCGACCGGGCCCGCGGTCTGGGCGAGCCAGCGGGTCAGGCCCGTTCGCTCGGCCTCGGCGAGCGTGAGGAAACCGGCCACCGCACCGGAGTCGGTGGTCCACTGCAGCAGCGCGGCGGCGTCCACCGCGGCGTCGTCGGCTTCCTCGATACCCAGGCGGGTGGCGGCGAGCCGGTTGAGCGCGGCGGCCTCGGCGAGCACCGGACCGCCGAGCCGCCGCCAGCCGCCGGCGGGCTGCGCGTCGAGCAGGGCCTCGGCGATCCAGCTGTTGCGCGCCCTGGTCAGCAGCGGGTCGAGCTGCCGGGCCCCGAACGCGTCCCGGACCAGGTCCCAGCGGTCGATCGGCTTGATCTCGGGCTGCAGCGCCCGGGCCAGCACGGAGTCGCCGACCTCGCCGGTGTCGCACAGCGTCAGCACCACCAGGTGCTCGCCCTCGGCCCGGTCGGCGCTGAGCGCGTCCAGTAGTTCGAGCACCGTGCGGGCAGGCGCCACCACGACCGGCACCAGCCTGCCGTCGACGTCCACCGGGAACCTGGTCTCGTCCCCGCGCCACTGCGGTGCGGCGTGCAGCAGCAGGACCGAGTTACGGCGGTTGCTCCGGCTGGAGCGGAGCGCCTTGCGTACCTCGGCCTCGATCACCGACCGATTCGCGACCAGTTCCATCAGCGGCCCAGGACCCGCCAGCTGATCTCGAACTCCGCGTCCGGGTGAGCGGCCGCGGCGGCGCGGATCTCGTCGAGCAGGGCCGGAACGTCAGTGGCGGACAGGCGGGTCGCGGCGACGGCCGCACCGGCGGCCCCGGTCAGGCCGGGAGTCGCTGTCCCGGTCCCGGCCGGGACAGTCTCCGGTCCGGTCGCCCGCTCCCCCGGGCCGGCGCCTGGACCTCCTTGGCCGGTTACGGGAACGGCCGCCTGCTGTCCGTTCACCGCCGGGGCCGGCTTCGCCGCCTGGGCCGCCCGGTTCCGGGTGATGATCAGGTGGAGCGCCGCGCCGCTGGCCGTGCTCAGCGGGCTGGCCAGCGCTGCCTCGTGCTCGTCGCGGCGGGCCGCCGCGCGCAGCCGGCCGATGATCGCCGCCGCCTCCGGATCACCCGCCCCCGCGTCTTCCCGCTGAGCGGCTCCCGGCTCCGGTGGCAGGCCAGACAGCGCGGCCAGCTCGTCGAGCGCGGTCCAGTTGGCGTCCCGGAGGGTCGCCGCGAGGCGGTCGGCGTTCGCCGCGTGCGCGCGGTAGATCGCGTTCTCC
>DASWUW010000634.1:0-1684 GCA_036406335.1 Trebonia sp. | reverse complement strand
CAGCCGGGGGGGCTTGGTCCCGGCCACGGCGGCCCGGGAGCGGGTGCTCAGTGCCGCCGGGGCCGTCAGCAGGGGACCACAGGCGCGGGTGAGATAGGCGTCCCAGTCCGCGGCGCCGTCCCCCGGTTGCGGGTCAGCGCTGAGCTGGCCGAGCGGGCCGAGATGGATGAGGCCGCGAGGAGCGTCGCCGAGTGCGGCGATGTACCGGCCGAGCCCGGCAAAGCCGTCGGCGGGGTCGGTCGCGGATGGCGGCAGTACGGTGCCGGGCTGGCCGGCCGCGCGCAGCCGCTCCCCGACCGTCTCGGCCACGCCGGCCTGGTCGGGGAAGATCAGCCACGGACCGGTCCCGGTCCCGTTCGTCTCGGTGCTGCCGGCCCCGGTCCCGCCGGCCTCGGGCGGTAGCGGCCTGGGCTGCCAGGCGACCTCGTACAGGCACTCCTGCGGGGCCTCGGGGCGGGCGGGCTGCTCGACCATGCCGGTGAGGGTCGGCCTGCCGGGGATCCAGTACCGCTCCCGTTGCCAGGGATAACCGGGTAGCTGGGCCCGGTGGCCGCTGCCCGGGTGGAGAGCCTGCTGGTTCAGGTCGTATCCGAGCACGTAGAGCGCACCCGCCGCATCCAGCATCGTCTCCCGCGCGGCGTACCTGGCCCGCATCGAGCCGATCGCGGTAACCCCGGCGCCGACACCGTCGAGCGACTGGGCGGCGGGCACGGCGAGCGTCGTCTTCGGGCCGATCTCCAGGACCACATGGTGTTCTGTTCCAGCGGCCGCGCGCAGGGCCTGGCTGAACAGCACGGGCTCGGTCATGTTACGGACCCAGTACTGCGCGTCCATGCTCAGCGCGTCGGCTCTTTCCCCGGTGACGGTCGAGTAGATCGGCCGGGACGGCTGCCTCGGCTCCAGGCCGTCGAGCGCGTCGGTCAGCGCTTCCCTGACCGCCGCCATCTTCGGGCTGTGGAAGGCGTATTCCTCCTGGACGATGGCCCAGAACGCGCCGCGGGCCCGGACCTTTTGCTCCAGCGCGGCGAGCACGTCCCGGTCGCCGGACAGCACGGTGCTCACCGGGCTGTTGACCGCCGCGATGGACACCTCGCCTGCGACCCCGTTGATCAAGTCACGCACTTGTTCCTGGCTCAGGCCCACCGCGGCCATGGCCCCCGCGCCGCGGGTCGAGCCCATGGCCGTTCCCCGGTGCACCGCCAGCGCGCAGGCCGTCTCCAGATCGTAGACGCCGGCGGCATAGGCGGCCGCGATCTCTCCCACGCTGTGCCCGACCACGGCGTCAGGCTCGATGCCGCGGCGGCGCCAGAGTTCGGTCAGGGCCGCCTGCACGGTGAAGATCGCGGGCTGCGCCACTTCGGTGCGGTCCAGCCGGGCGACATCCCGCGGCGCGGTCAGCGCGTCTCGCACCGACCATCCGGCGAGTTCCCGCACGACCGCGTCGCAGCGGTCGATGATGGCGGCCGCGGCGGGCTCGGCCATGAGGTCGTCGCCCATGCCCGGCCACTGTGAGCCCTGCCCGCTGTAGGCGGCGATGAGCCGCAGTTTGCCGGCCGGCCGCGCCTGTGCCGTGCGCACCTCCTTGGTGTCCTGCCCGCTGGCGGCGGCGGCCAGGCTCACGGCCGCCTGCTCGGCGCTGGCCGCGACCACCGCCAGACGGTGCGGCAGGTGAGCGCGGTGCATG
>DASWUW010000633.1:0-14593 GCA_036406335.1 Trebonia sp. | reverse complement strand
CCCGGCCACCGCGCCGGCCGCTCAGCAGCAGGGGGTCATGCTGGTCAACCCGGGTGGCCCCGGCGCCCCGGGCCGGTCGCTGGCCGCCTATGTCGCCCAGGGAGTCAGCCCGCGGGTGCGGGCGGACTACGACATCGTCGGCTTCGACCCGCGCGGCGTCGGCGGCTCCTCACCCGCGCTCAGCTGCGACCCGTCCTTCTTCCAGGGCGTCCGGCCGGACTACGTCCCGGCCAACGCGGCGGCGGAGCAGGTGCTGATCAACCGGGCGAAGACGTACGCCGCCGGGTGCGAGCGGCGGTTCGGCTGGTTCCTGCCCTATGAGACGTCGGTGAACGCGGCCCGCGATATCGACCGGATCCGCCAGCTCTTCGGGGTCCAGCAGGTCACCTACTACGGCATCTCCTACGGCACCTACCTGGGCCAGGTATACGGCACCCTGTTCCCGGGCCGGGTGCGCCGGATGGTGCTCGACTCCACCGTGGACCCCGGCGGCGCCTGGTACGCCGACAACATCGACCAGGACTACGCGTTCCAGGGCCGCCTGGAGGCGTTCTTCGCCTGGGCCGCCAAGTACGACTCCACCTACCATCTGGGTGCCTCGCCGGCGCAGGTCCAGACGGCGTACTACGACATCCGGGCCAGGCTGGCCAAGCAGCCGGTAGACGGCCCCGGCGGCCCGCTGATCGGGCCGGATGAACTCGACGACACGATCTTGACCAGCGGGTACCTGAACGCGGTGTGGCCGGCCTTCGCCCGCGCGCTCGCGGAGTACCGCACCCAGGGTGACGGCTCCGACCTGGTCGCCCAGTACCAGCAGTGGGGCGTGCAGAGCGAGAACGAGTTCGCGGTCTACAACGCGGTCGAGTGCGCCGACGTGGCCTGGCCGCGGAGCTGGGCCAGGTGGCAGGCCGACACCGTGCGGGTCTACAAGACGGCGCCTTTCCAGGCCTGGAACAACGCCTGGTTCAACGCGGCCTGCGCGTTCTGGCCGGTCCAGGGTCCGGCTAAGCCGTTCCGGGTCGACGGGGCAAAGCTGCCGCCGGTGCTGATGCTCCAGGGCACCCTGGACCCGGCCACGCCCTACGCGGGGGCGCAGAACGCGCACAAGCTGCTGCCGACCGCGCGCATGGTCGTGGTCGAGGGCGGCGGCAATCACGGCCAGTCGCTCGAGTCTCCGCCCGACAACTGCGTGCAGAACTACCTCAACCTCTACCTGACGGCCGGCACCGTGCCGGAGAAGCCCGGGCTGGTCAACGCGACCTGCGCCCCGACCGCCGACCCCGCGCCGTAACCGGCCGCCGGCCCGGCCGTAACGGCCGCGGACCCGGGCCGTAACCGGCCGCCGGCCCGGCTGGAGCCGGTTACCGGGCATCCCCTCGGCGGCGGCCGCGGCGTAGGGCTAGGCTGGCATTATGTTGCGCGTTAGGCAGCGCTCGGACCAGGCGCGGCTGCTGGACGACCGCGACCAGTCCGCGGCGCTCGAGCTGTGCGCCGCCGACCCGGTCGCGAATGTCTTCGTGGAATCCCGGATCAGGGCTCTCGGGCTCGACCCGGGGCGGCTCGGGGCCCAGATGTGGGGCTTCGACCAGGGCGGCCGGCTCGCGTCGCTCTGCTACGGGGGCGCCAACCTGGTTCCGGTGCAGGCCACCTCACCCGCCGTCGCCGTGTTCGCGGAGCGGGCGCTCCGGCAGGGACGGCGCTGCTCGTCCGTGGTCGGGACATCCGCCTCGGTCAGTGAACTGTGGGGACTGCTGCGCCCGTACTGGGGGCCGGCCCGCGACGTGCGGGCCGCCCAGCCGCTGATGGCGATCGAGGGCCCGTCGCCGTTGGCCGCGGACCCGGGCGTCCGGCGGGTCCGCACCGACGAGATCGACATCCTGCTGCCCGCCTCCGTCGCCATGTTCACCGAGGAGGTCGGGGTCTCCCCGGTCTCGGGCGACGGCGGCGCGTCTTACCGGACCCGGGTCGCGGAGCTGGTCCGCTCGGGCCGCGCGTTCGCGCGGATCGAGGACGGCCAGGTCATCTTTAAGGCCGAGGTCGGTGCGGCCACCCCGCAGGCCTGCCAGGTGCAGGGCGTCTGGGTGCACCCAGATCACCGGGGCCGCGGCCTGGCCGCCCCGGGCATGGCCGCGGTGGTGGCGCTGGCCCGCGCCTCGATCGCTCCGGTGGTGTCGCTGTACGTGAACGACTTCAACACCCCGGCCCGCGCGACCTACCTGCGAGCCGGCTTCAGCGAGGTCGGCGAGTTCATGTCCGTGCTGTTCTAGCCCGGGGGAGCGACCCCCCGTACCCCCCGGTGCGGGCCCGATGGCAGAACCGCCATTTTATCGGGCCCGCGAGGACTCGGGCGGGACCTGGTCGCGGTCGCGGCTAACCGGAGGCTGGTCGCGGTCGCGGCTGACCGGAGGCTAATCCCGGTCGCGGGTCACCCGGAGCTTTTCCAGGAGCGGTTCGCAGGCCTTGGTCAGGGTGGTGAGCTCGTCCGGGGTGAGCTGGCCGATGAAGTGCTCGCGCACGCTGGCCACGTGCGACGGGGCTACCCGGGCGATCGCCGCCGCGCCGTGCTCCGTGAGCACCGCGAAGGTGCCGCGCTTGTCGCCCGCGCAGTCCTCCCGGCTGACCAGGCCCCGGGTCTCCATCCGGTTGATCTGGTGCGACAGCCTGCTGCGGGACTGCGCGGTCTGGTCGGCGAGCTCGGTCATCCGCATCCGGCGGTCCGGTGTCTCGGACAGCTCGACCAGGATCTCGTAGTCGTGCATAGACAGGCCGGACGAGTGCAGGTCCCGGTCGAGCTGGCGCATCAGCAACTGGGCCAGGCGGATGTAGGCCCGCCAGGCCCGCTGTTCTTCTCCGCTGAGCCAGTGCGGCGGACTGGTCGGCCGGGCAGCGTCGGTGAGCGGCTCTGTCGGCATGAGTGGTGACCTACCCGTCGCCTTCGGTATCGGCTAATTCAGCTCCCCTACGTAATGTAGCCCGACGCAAGTGCGTGCGCGACGGGCACCGGGGCGGTGCGGTAACGTCAAGCACGATGTCCGAGACCTCGCCTTCCCTGGGGAAGACAGCGGGCCGGCTGGCGTGGCTCGACGCGCTGCGGGGCTTCGCCGCGCTGTGCGTGGTCTTCGATCACGGGTCAACCCTGCTGCTGCTCCCGGTCCGGACCTTCCTGTACCAGTGGCTCAACCTCGGCCAGTACGGCGTGTTCGTTTTTTTCCTGGTCAGCGGGTATATCGTGCCCGCTTCGCTGGAGCGCCGGGGGTCCGTCCCCGGCTTCTGGATCGGCCGCGCCTTCCGGCTCTACCCGATGTTCCTGGTTGCCCTCGCGCTGTCCGCGGTGGCCTACGAAACCGGGTACGGGACCATCGCCACGGCGGGAGCGCACCCGCTGGCCGCCGTGCTCGGCTGGCTGCTCATGCTGCAGAACCTCAACGCCGGGCTCAACGTGCCCGTGGTGACCTGGACCCTGTCCTACGAGATGGTCTTCTACCTGCTGATCGCGGCGCTGTTCAGCTGGGGCGGGCACCGGCGCAGCGGCTGGTACGCGACGGCCTTCGCGACGGGCGCGGTCGCGCTGGGCGGAGTGCTCCCGATGTCGGCTCTCGGTCACTGGTCGAAGGGACCCGGGTACGGCCCGCTGGTGCTGAACGCGGTCACCGACGCGCTGATCCTGGCGGGCCTGGTGCTGGCGGTGCGGTCCCGGTCCTGGACCGCCCGGGCCGGGGCGTCGCTGGCCGCGCTGGTCGGCCTGATCCTGGTCATGGTCAACCAGGACTACCCCTACCCGTGGTCCGGCTGCGTGATCCTGGCCCTGATGTTCACCGGCACGCTGATCTACCGGGCGGAGCAGAAGCAGGTCCGCCGGACCGTGACGGCAGCCGTCGCGGCCGGGGTCCTCGCCCTGACCACGATCGCGGGCATCTGGTCCGGCGCGGCCCGCTACGATCACCACTGGCAGGTTCAGTGGGCGACGTCGGTGCTGCTCGCCGGGGCGACGTTCGGGATCGGCCTGGCGGTGCGGCGCTGGCCGGTGCCCCGCTGGTGCGCCTGGCTCGGCGTGATCAGCTACTCCGTCTACCTGCTGCACCCGCTGGTCTTCGACGCCTACCGCGCGGTCCCGGTGCTGCACCGCAAGCACACCCTGCCGGATCAGTTCCTGCTCTTCGCCGCGCTGCTGGCGGTGATCGCCGGGCTCAGCGCGCTTACCTACTACCTGGTGGAGAAGCCCATGCAGCGGCTGGGCCGCCGGGTGGCGGCCCGGGCGGCCTACCGCAGCGGGACGCCGGCCGGAAGCGGTGCCGGGACCGCGGGCACCGAGGGCAGCGGGGGCGCCCCCGAGGCGGCCAGCCGCAGCGCGTCCAGCAGTACCGCGGTCGCGGGCGGGTCCGGCGGTTCCCCGTAGCGGACCGCCACCACGCAGCGCCGGGTACCGCGCAGCCGGGCGGTGCGCACGCCCGGGTTGCGGGCCGCCCGCAGCGCCAGGCCGGGCAGCAGGGCGACCCCGAGGCCGGCCGTCACCAGGGCCTGCACCGCGACGAAGTCGTCGGTGGTGAACGCGATCCGCGGGGTGAAGCCGGCCAGCGCGCACTGCTGCAGCAGGTGCTCACGGCAGCGGTCGCAGCCGGCGATCCAGCGCTGTCCCGACAGCCGGGCCAGGTCGGCGGGCCGCAGTTCGCTCACCGCGGGCGCCAGCGGCGGCTCGTCGCCCGGTGCGGGCACCGCGGGCATGATCAGGTGCACCGCCTCCGCCAGCAGCACCTGCTCGCGCAGGTCGTCGTGATCCGCGGCGGCGGCCGGCCCGTCCGGGTACTCACCCGCCTCGTGCCGGAAGACCAGCGCGACGTCCACGTAGCCGGCCCGCAGCATCCGCACCGCCTCCGGCGGCTCGGCCTCGGTCAGCCGCAGGTCCACGCTGGGGTGCCGCTCCTGCAGGATGGCGGCGGCGGCCGGCACGATCGTGCTGAGCGCGGACGGGAACGCGGCCAGCCGCAGCCGCCCGGCGCGCAGCCCGGCGAAGACCGCGAGCTCGTTCTCGGCCGCGTCCAGGCGGCCGATCACCTCGGTGGCCCGCTCGGCCAGCAGCCGCCCCGCGTCGGTGAGCCGGATGCCGCGCCCGGCCCGCTGGACCAGCTTGGTGCCCGTCTCCGCCTCCAGCCGCGCCAGGTGATGGCTGACCGAGGGCTGGGCGTAGTTCAGCGCCCGGGCCGCCGCGGTCACCGAGCCGTGCCGGGCCACGGCGACGAGGACCCGCAGCCGGGTGACATCCAGCATGCTCCGACTATAGACGCTGTCGATTAGTTAGCCCAGACGTCCACATTCGGCTAATTTCCGCAGGTTGCGATCGTTTAGCGCCGCCCCTCGAGCAGCGGCGATTCCGGCCTGCGGGCGGGCCGGTCCGGGTCCCCGGCCAGCGCCCGCCGCCGCCAGGCCATTCCGGACAGCGCCTCCAGCACCACCCGGTTGGCCAGGAACCCGGTCACCTCGGCCTGGTCGTAGGGCGGCGCGACCTCGACCACGTCCACGCCGGCCAGCGGCAGCTCCATCGCGATGCGCCGCACCGCGTCGAGCAGCTGCCGCCCGGTCAGCCCGCCCGGCTCCGGGGTGCCCGTCCCCGGGGCCATCCCCGGGTCCACCACGTCCACGTCGACCGAGAGGAAGACCGCGTCGCAGTCGTCCAGCGCGATCTCGAACGCCTCGGTGAGCACCGCGTCGAGTCCGCGCGTCACCACTTCGGTCATCTCGTAGGACCGCATCCGCTGCTCCGCCATCCAGGCCAGCGTGGGGGGCTCGGGCCAGTAGCCGCGCAGCCCGATCTGCAGAAACCGGTCACCCCGGACGGCGCCGGACTCGATCAGCCGCCGCATGGGGGTGCCGTGGCCCTGCAGCGAGCCCCACTGGGTGTCTCCGGTGTCCGCGTGCGCATCGAAGTGGATCAGCGATACCCGGCCCCAGCCCCGGTGCCGGGCCACGCCGGTCGCGTCGGGGAAGGTGATCGTGTGATCGCCGCCGAGGATCACCGGGACGGCGCCGGACGCGGTGACCGTCCGCACCACCGACTCGAGCGCCCGCAGCGACCGTTCGGTTTCGCCCGACGGCATCACCACGTCGCCGAGGTCGGCCACGTCGAGCTCCTGCAGGGCGTCGACGCCGAGGGCCAGGTGCGGCCGGGAGGCGTCGTGCGGCAGGTAGTCGGTTCCCGGATGGCCTGCGGCCCGAACCGGGTCCCGGGCCGGTGCGAGGTGCCGCCGTCGAACGGCGCGCCGACGATGACGACATCGTGGCGGGCCTCCGCCAGCGCCCCGAGCGCGGTGCGCGGCACCCCCGCGAAGGTAAAGTCGGGCCCGTACATGGAAGGAACGATCTCGGGTTCAGCCATGATCCGAGTATTGCCCAGTGCCATGATGGTCGCGATGAGCCTCGACGACATTGACGCGCGCATTGTCACCGCGCTGATCTCCGATGCCCGGGCCAGCTACGCGGTGATCGGAGACGAGGTCGGCCTCTCCGCGCCGGCCGTGAAGCGCCGGGTAGACCGGCTGCGCGCCTCCGGTGCCATCACCGGGTTCTCCGCCCGGGTGGACCCGGCCGCGCTCGGCTGGACGACCGAGGCCTACGTCGAGCTGTTCTGCGGCGGGTCGACCAGCCCGGAGGAGATCGGCGCGGCCGTCCGGCGGCACCCTGAGGTAGCCGACGCCTGCACGGTCACCGGCGACGCGGACGCGCTGGTGCACATCCGGGCCGCCGACATCAGGCACTTCGAGCAGGTGGTGGAGCGGATCGCGGCCGAGCCGTTCGTGGTCCGCACCCGCAGTGTGATCGTGCTCTCCCGGCTGGTCGAGCGGACCGCCTCGATCGCCCCGCATACTCGCTGACCCGGGGGTAGGGTCCCTTTATGCCCGAAACAGACAGTGACGTGAGCGCCAGCACGGCCCGTTTCCAGGCGTTTCAGGAGCGTAGCGAGGAACTGCCGCCCTCCTGGCAGATGAAGGCGCCCGGCTCCCGGATCGGTATCCTGGCCGCCATCGTGATCGTGGTCGCCGTGCTGGCCGCGATCTTCGGCACCCTGCTCGCCGTCGCCTGACCCGGCCGGGCCGGCCGTGGTCCGGGAGCCGCCGGTACCTAGGTGAAAGCGCCGATGACAGCCGGTTGGGGGACACGCGCGGCGTGCCCGTCGGTGGCAAGATAACCGGTATGGGGATATATGGGGGGCGGGGACGGTGACCGGGGCGGAAGCGTCTTCGTCACTGCCGGTCGCGGTGGTCACCGGGGCGAGTCACGGGGTCGGTCTCGAGGTGTGCCGGCAGCTGGCCGGGCTCGGCTATGTCGTCGTGCTCGGCTCTCGCGACCTGCGCCGGGCGGAGCAAACGGCCAAGGAAATCGACCCTGACGGGATACGGGTCGTCCCCGCTCGCATCGAGGTGGACAACTCGGTGAACGTGGGGCAGCTGGCGGACTGGGTCCGGGACCGGTTCGGCCGGGTCGACGCGATCGTGAACAACGCCTCGGCCCCGCCCGACCTGTTCGGGATCGCCGGGACGACCGACCTGTCCCCGGTGGCCGAGGCGCTCGACGTGAACCTGTTCGGCGCCTGGCGGACCATCCAGGCCCTGCTGCCGCTGCTGCGCTCGAGCCCGCGGCCCCGCATCGTGAACGTGTCCAGTGAGGCCGGGGCGATCGCGCTGATGAGCGGCGGCCGCCCCGCCTTCAGCGTCTCCAAGGCCGCCCTCAACGCGCTGACCAGAACGCTGGCGGGCGAGCTGTACCGGGACGGCATCCTGGTCAACGCGGTCTGCGCCGGTCCGGCAAACGCCGACGGCGCCCGGGGCGGAAGATCCGCGGCCCAGGGCGCCGCCAGCGTCGTGTGGGCGGTTACCCTGCCGAACGGCGGCCCTACCGGTACCTTCACCCGGGACGGCCGCGAACTGCCCTGGTAACCGCGGTCTTAGTCTCGGGGCGGGATGGCCAGCGGCCAGCCGCCGGCCGCGAGGTGGGCCCGGACCCGGGCGATGTCCGCATCGTGTACCGGGGTGTGGGTGACGTTGCTGATTGCCTTCTTGATGGCCTCGGCCGACTCGGGGTCGGACGAGAAGGCCAGGTCGTCGCCGATGAGGGTGACCTCGTCGTTGGTCAGCTGGCTGCCCAGGAGAGCGAACAGCGGCTGGTAGTCCTGCTGCGGGACGCCTTCCGGGTAGCCGGCCCGCAGCCAGCCGACGATCTTGTTGACAAAATCAGCGGGTGCCATGGTCGCTGCCCTTCCTTACTTCTTCACCGCGGGGTGACCAATCTGGTACACCTCGTAGACGCCCCAGCCGATGGCGGCCAGCACGATCAGGAACGCGACGGCGGCCAGCAGCATGCCGATGACATTGCCGCCGACGAGGGCGTCGGAGTCGGAGTAGGTGCCGTCAGCGCCGGCCACCCGGGTACGCGGGCCCTGGGACAGCGCGTACAGGCCGCCGGCGAAAAGGGCCGGCAGGCCCGCCCCCGCGATCAGGCCGAACACGACGATCTTCCAGAGCGCGCTGAGGTTAATCCACATTGCTATCTAGCCCTTCTCGCGCTCAGACCGCGGCCGGCTCGGCCGACTGGTCGGCTGGCGCCACGCCGCCGGTCCACTCCGCGTTGACGTTGTTGTGGTCCACCTTGGTCGCGCGGGACCGCCAGAAGATGAATCCGCCGATCGCGGCCAGGATGATGACGTCCACCACGACACCGAAGGTGCCGCCGATGCCGTGTGCGATGTAGTAGGCGACCGCGCCGACTACTCCCGCCGACGGCAGGGTGAAGAGCCACGCGGTGGCCATCCGGCCGGCCACGTTCCAGCGGACTTCGGCGCCCTTCTTGCCCAGCCCGGTGCCGATGATCGACCCGGTGGCGACGTGCGTGGTGGACAGCGAGTAGCCAAAGCTGCTGGACAGCAGGATGATCGCGGCCGAGGCCGACTCGGCCGCCATGCCCTGCGGCGACTCGATCTCGACGAGGCCCTTGCCCAGCGTGCGGATGACCCGCCAGCCGCCCAGGTAGGTGCCCGCGGAGATGGCGAGCGCGCAGGCCACGATGACCCAGACCGGCGCGTTGGACTTGGCCGCCAGCGTGCCGTTGGCGATCAGCGCCAGGGTGATGACGCCCATGGTCTTCTGCGCGTCGTTGGTGCCGTGGGCCAGCGAGACCATGCAGGCCGAGCCGATCTGCCCGATGCGGAAGCCGTGCTTGCGCGACCCCTCGGTGAGCGACCGGGTGATCCGGTAGAGCAGGTAGGTGCCGACCGCGGCGACCAGCGCCGCGATGATCGGCGAGAACACGGCGGGCAGGATGACCTTGGAAACGAGCCCCTTCCAGAGCACGGCGCTGCCGCCGGACGCGGCGATCGTGGCGCCGATGACGCCGCCGATCAGCGCGTGGGAGGAACTGGACGGGATACCGAACAGCCAGGTGACCAGGTTCCAGATGATGCCGCCGGACAAGCCGGCCGCCACCACGGTCAGGGTCACCACCTTGGTATCGACGAGGCCGCTGGCGATTGTTGCCGCCACGGCGAGGGACAGGAACGCGCCGATGAAGTTGAGTGCCCCCGAGATGGCAACCGCGGTCCGCGGTCCCAGCGCCCCGGTGGCGATCGACGTCGCCATCGCGTTGCCTGTGTCATGGAATCCGTTGGTGAAGTCGAAGCTCAGAGCCACGATGACCACCAGGACCAGCACAGTGTCATTACTCACGCTGCGACCGTAAGTCCCTCTTAGCAAGTTATAAAGGCCCTGGTGAGCGTGCAGTTGCCAAACATTAGGCGAACGCCGGGTTAAGTTACCTGCGACTACCCATCGTGACCGGCGAACTGCCGGTTATCTATCCTGCCGGTAATCGCTCGCTCCCCGTTCACCGGATGCCACTCCGCCCGCCGCCCGGTCACCATTTGCCTCGATGTCCGTCGCCTGGTTGTCCGGCTCCGGCGGCTGGTAGCGGTAGCCCATGCCCGGCTCGGTGATCAGCCAGCGCGGCCGGGCCGGGTCCGGCTCCAGCTTGCGCCGCAGCTGGGCCAGGTAGAGTCGCAGGTTGCCGCCCGCATTGTCGTAGCCCGGCCCCCACACGTCGTTCAGCAGCTGCCGGTGGCTGAGCAGCTTGCCTGGGTTCCGCAGCAGCACCTCGAGCAGGTGCCACTCGGTGGGCGTGAGCCTGATGTCACCGCCCGGCGCCGCCGGGGCCGCCTGTGCCCCCGTCTCGCCACCGGTCCGCGCCCCCGCCTGGCCACCCGTCTCCCCCTCAGCCGAACGGGTCCTGCTGCCCCCCTCCGGGTCCCGGATCACCCGCTTGGCGGCGAGATCGACGGTCAGGTCGCCCAGCCGCACCCGCGGCGGCGCCTCCGCGGTCGGAGTGCGCCGGACGGCGGCGCGCATCCGGGCCAGTAGCTCGTCCATGCCGAAGGGCTTAGTCACGTAGTCGTCGGCCCCGGCGTCCAGCGCCTCTACCTTGTCGGTGGAGTCGGCCCGCCCGGACAGCACGATGATCGGCACCGCGGTCCAGCCGCGCAGCCCGCCGATCACCTCCACGCCGTCCATGTCGGGCAGCCCCAGGTCGAGGATGACCAGGTCCGGCGGGTGAGCCGCGGCCGCGTTGAGTGCCTCGGCCCCGGTCGCGGCGATAGTTACCTCATAGTGCCGCGCCCGCAGGTTGATCCGCAGCGCCCGCAGGATCTGCGGCTCGTCGTCCACCACCAGCACCCGTGTCATGCCTTGCCTCCAGCCACGCCAGTTCTAGTCACCGGGGGCCGCCGGGAGGCTGACCGTCATGGTCAGACCGCCGCCGGGCGTGTCCTCGGCGGTCAGGGTTCCCCCCATGGCCTCAGTCAGCCCGCGGGCGAGGGCGAGGCCGAGGCCGACCCCAGTGGTGTTGTCAGTGTCGCCCAGCCGCTGGAACGGGACGAACATCCGCTCCCGGTCCTTCTCCGGGATGCCTGGCCCGCGGTCGACCACCCGCAGTTCAACCCGGTTGCCGAGCGCGGACGCGGCCAGCAGCGGCGCCTTCCCCGCCGGGGAATAGCGCAGCGCGTTCTCGGTGAGGTTCACCACCACGCGCTCCAGGATGGCCGGGTCCGCGCGCACGGCGGGCAGTGTCTCGGGGATCTCCACCGTGATGTCCCGGCCAGCCGGACCCAGGTCGTCCAGGGCCAGGGCGACGACCTCGTCCAGTCCGGCCGGCCGGGGGAACAGCGACAGCGCGCCGGCCTGGAGGCGGGACATGTCGAGCAGGTTGCCGACCAGGCGGGTGAGCCGGTCGAGCGACTCGTCCGCCGTGGCCAGCAGTTCTCGGGTGTCGGCGGGACTCCAGTGCATGTCGGGGGAGCGCAGCGAGGTAACCGCGGCCTTGGCCGAGGCGATCGGGCTGCGCAGGTCGTGGCTGACCGCGGTGAGCAGCGCGGTGCGCATCCGGTCGGCGGCGGCGATCGGCTTGGCCGCCTCCGCCTCGGCCGCGAGCCGCTGCTGCTCGAGTGCGATGGCTGCGTAGGCAGCGAACGCGCCCAGCACCCGGCGGTCTCCGGCGGGCAGCGGCCGGCCGGCTAGCGCGAGGGTGAGCGTGTCGCTGACCGGGACGTCCACGTCGGCGTCATCGGGCCGGGTGACCGGCGCGTCGCCGGAGCAGGCGACCACGGCCCAGTCGGTGCCGGGACCGCGGGCGGTGCCGGCGGGCTGGTCGCGGCGCTCGAGCAGGCTGGCCGAGCGCATGCTGAACGCCTCCCGGGCCCGCTCCAGCAGCGCGTCGAGCGAGCCCTGGCCGCGCAGGATGGATCCCGCCGTCGTCACCAGCAGTTCGGACTCGGCGTTGGCCCGGGCCGCCTGCTTGGTGCGCCGTGCGGTGGTGTCCACCACCCAGCTGACGGCGAGCCCGACGGCGACGAAAACGGCCAGCGCCAGCGCGTTGTTCGCCTCCGCGATGGTGAAAGTGTGAATCGGCGGGGTGAAATAGTAGTTCAGCAGCAGTGACCCGGCGATCGCCTCGGCCAGGGCGGGCAGGAATCCGCCGGTGAGCGCCACGGCGATGACCGCGACCAGGAACCCGAGAACGTCGGTGGTCAGGTTGACGTTCGACTGGCTGCCGGCCAGCACGAGCGTGACCAGTGGCGCGAGCGCCGCGGCGAGGATCCACCCGGCGAGCTGGCGCTGCCGGGTGATCCCGCCCCGGTACCGGGGCAGGATGCCCCAGCGGCGGCCCGCGTGCGGGTGGGTGACGATGTGCACGTCGATCGCGCCGGAGCCGCGGATGGTTCGCGACCCGATGCCGGGCCCGGTCAGCAGGGCGACCAGCCACGGACGCCGGCTCGCGCCGAGGACGAGCTGGGTGGCGTTCTCAGCCCGGGCGAAGGTGAGCAGCGTGTCGGCGATCTCGTCCCCGACCACCTGGTGGTAGGTGCCGCCGAGAGACTCGGTCAGCTGCCGCTGCCGGGCCAGGTTGGCCGGGTTGGCCCCGGTTAGCCCGTCAGACTTAGTCACGTGCACCGCGAGCAGGTCGCCGCCGGAGGACCGGGCCGCGACCCGCGCCGCCCGGCGGATCAGCGTGTCACCCTCGGGCCCGCCGGTGAGCGCGACGACCACCCGTTCCCGGGCCTCCCAGGTGGAGGTGATGCCGTGCTCGGCGCGGTAGCGCTGCAGTCCCTCGTCGACCTTATCGGCCAGCCAGAGCAGCGCCAGTTCCCGCAGCGCGGTTAGGTTCCCGGCCCGGAAGTAATTGGTAAGTGCCGCGTCGATCTTCTCCGGCGGGTAGATGTTCCCGTGCGCCATCCGGCGGCGCAGCGCCTCGGCGGTCATGTCGACCAGCTCGACCTGGTCGGCGGCACGCACCACGGCGTCGGGCACGGTCTCTCGCTGCGGTACGCCGGTGATCGCCTCGACCACGTCGGTAACCGATTCGAGGTGCTGGATGTTGACCGCGGAGATCACGTCGATGCCGGCGTCAAGCAGGTCGGCGACGTCCTGCCAGCGCTTGGGGTTCCGCGAGCCGGGCACGTTGCTGTGCGCGAGCTCGTCCACCAGCGCGATCTGCGGCCCGCGGGCGAGCGCCGCGTCGAGGTCCATCTCCTCCCATTGCGTGTCCCGGTAGGTCAGCTTCCGCCGCGGGATCACCTCCAGCCCGTCGATGAGCGCCGCCGTCTGCGCTCGCCCGTGCGTCTCGGCGAACGCGACGACCACGTCCGCTCCGCGTTCCGCGCGCCGGTGCCCTTCGGAGAGCAGTGCGAATGTCTTCCCGACCCCGGCTGCGGCCCCGAGGTAGACCCGCAACTGCCCGCGCGGCGTAGCGCGACCCTCGCCGTATCCCGCCATGCTCCTATAGTGCGGCATCCTCGCAGGTCAAACAGCCCAACCTAACGACATCCATGCAGCCTGGGGCCCGCGGCCAGCGGCTGCTGGCATGATCGGGGTATGAGTGTTATCAAGATCAACGCGATCACGGTCTCGGCGGACAGCGGAGACGAGCTGGCCCAGCGGTTCGCCGCCCGGGCGGGCGCGGTCGACGGGCAGCCCGGGTTCGAGGGCTTCGAGCTGCTTAAGCCGACCGACGACCGGACGACCTGGCTGGTCGTGACCCGCTGGAAGGACGAGGAATCCTTCCAGGGCTGGGTGAGCTCGCCCGCGTTCAGCCACGGGCACCGGTCGGCGGCGGAACGCTCCGGCGGCGAGGCGCCGAAACCGGTCGGGGTGCACAGCGAGATGTGGTCCTACGAGCCCGCGGGCGGCTCCGAGGGGCTGACCCGCGGCCCGGCACCAGGCGGGCCAGGAAGGCGACCGTGACATGACCGACCGGTGGGCCGACCGCGCGTTCCTGCGCGGCATCCAGTACCAGACGGACGCCAACCTGGCCGCGCGTCAGTCGATCTACCACTACCAGCACCCGCGCCTCGATCTGCCCGCCCGGGTCATCGACCTGGCCGCGCCCGCCGTAGCCGACACAATCGTCGACGTCGGCTGCGGCAACGGCGCCTACCTGGCGGAACTGGTCCGGCGCGGCCTCGGCACCCGCGTCCTCGGCCTCGACCTGTCCCTCGGCATGCTGGCGGCCGCCCGCCTCCGGCTGTCGGAGACGGACCCGCGGCCCGCGCTGGCCGGCGGGGACGCGGCCGCGCTGCCGCTGTGCGACGGTGCGGCCAGCCTGGTGCTGGCCCCGCACATGCTTTACCACGTGCCCGAGCCGGCGGACGCGCTCCGCGAACTGCGCCGCGTCACCCGCCCCGGCGGGCGGGTGGTCATCGTCCTCAACGGTGCCGGCCACCTGCGTCAGTTGCGGGCCGCGGTCGCCGCGGCCGGCGGCGGCGATCCCGCGGTCCCGGCCGAGCGTATCCGCCTAGACGACGGCGAGGTCCTGGCGAGATCGTTCTTTACCCACGTGACCAGGCATGACTTTACGGCGGAACTACGGGTCCCCGCTCCCGGCCCGATCGCGGACTACATCCGCTCCATGACCGGGACGCAGGCCGCCGCCGCTGCTGATGACGCCGACCCGGACCGCATCGCCGACACGGCAGCACACGCTCTCCCGAAAGACCCCGACAATAACTACGTCATCACCAGCCACTCCGGCTGCCTGATCGCCCGGGTCGGCTAGCCGCGGCCTC
>DASWUW010000632.1:0-1782 GCA_036406335.1 Trebonia sp. | reverse complement strand
GATCGCGTTCGAGCCGTACTACGACTCCTACGTGGCCGGGATCGCCATGGCCGGCGCGACCCGGGTTCCGCTGCTGCTGCGGGCTCCGGATTTCCGTCCCGACCTGGCCGAGCTCGAGTCCAGGATCACCCCCAGGACCCGGCTGCTGCTGCTCAACAGCCCGCACAACCCCACCGGCATGGTGCTCACCCGCCAGGAGACCGAAGCGATCGCGCGCATCGTCATCGACCACGACCTGCTCGTGGTCACCGACGAGGCCTACGAGCACCTCACGTTCGGCCCCGAGCACATCCCCCTGGCCACGGTGGCGGGCCTGCGCGGCCGCGTCGTCTCGGTCGGCTCGGCGGGCAAGACGTTCTCCTTCACCGGCTGGAAGGTCGGCTGGGCCACCGGCACGCCCGACCTCGTCAACGCCGTCCGCACCACCAAGCAGTTTCTCACCTTCGTGGCCAGCGGTCCCTTCCAGTACGCGGTGGCCGAGGCACTCGCGCTCCCGGACCGCTACTACACCGATCTGGCCGCCGACCTCCGGGCCCGACGCGACCTGATGGCGGCCGGCCTGCGGGACATCGGCTTCGGGGTCTACCCGCCGGACGGCACCTACTTCATCACCACTGACATCGCCCCGCTGGGAGAGCCGGACGCGACCCGGTTCTGCCTGGCGCTGCCCGACCGGGCCGGCGTGGTGGCGATCCCCAGCTCCGTCTTCTACGCCGATCACCCGGAAGCGGGCGCCACCATGGTCCGCTTTGCCTTCTGCAAGCGCCCGGAGCTGCTCAAGGAAGCGCTCAGCAGGCTGGCGGTCCTGGCCCCGGGATAAGCGGCGGAACCGGTCCGCGTTCCCTGCTCCCGAACGAGGCCAGCTGACCCCCCCGGGCCAACAGTGGGCCTAAGCCCATGGCCGCCCGCCGCCGCTGCCGTCACCATGGAACCCATGATGACCCTCGGTAATTTCGCCGCGCCGTGGCCGCGCCGAATGCGGGCGAACTGGCCCGCCTTGCTGCTCCCGGTCCTGGCCGCGCAGATGACCGGCCTGGTCTACTCGCACCGCGCCAGCTCCTGGGCGGTGCCGTGGAGTGGTCGCCCGGCTCATGAACAGGCGGGCCCGGACCGGTCCGCTGGCCGCGCTCACCCCGCGCGAGCGCGAGGTGCTGTCGCTGATGGCCGAGGGCCGGTCCAACGCCGCGATCGCGGCGAAGCTGTTCATCACCGAGAAGGCGGTCAGCAAGCACGCCGCGGGCATCTTCACCCACCTGGGCCTGGCCCCGTCCGACGACGACAACCGCCGGGTGCTGGCCGTCCTGGCCTACCTGAACGGCTAACCGCCGCCGGGACCGCCCGCACCGGCCGCGGCGGGCTGTCTCTTAAGCTGCTGGGTGTGCAAGAACATGACGAGTGGGATGTCGCCGTTATCGGTGCCGGGCCGGCCGGACTGGCCGCGGCCAGTGCCGCCGCCGCCGCCGGGGCCCGCACGCTCGTGCTGGAGCGGGCCGAGCATCCTCGCTACAAGACCTGCGGCGGTGGCCTGATCGGCGCGTCGCGAGCCGCCGCGGGCGGCCTGATCGACGTGCCCGCCCGGGACGAGATCCGCACCGTCACGTTCACGCTGCGCGGCGGGCAGGAGTTCACCCGCTCCCAGGGGGAGCCGTTCCTGGCCATGGTGGTCCGCGACGAGTTCGACGCCGCGCTGCTGAAACGGGCCCAGGACAGCGGTGCCCAGGTCCGCCAGCGGGCCCAGGTCCGCGCGGTCAGCCAGGCCGGCGGCCGCGCGACCGCCCGGCT
>DASWUW010000631.1:0-1598 GCA_036406335.1 Trebonia sp. | reverse complement strand
TCCAACGGCACCATCACCGGCGTCCAGTCCGGCCTCTGCCTCGACGTCACCAGCGCCAGCACCACCGACGGCGCCCTCGCCGAACTCTGGACCTGCGGCAGCGCCTCCAACCAGCAATGGACCGGCCCCTAACCGCCAGCCGGCTCAGCCGGGTCAGGCACCAGCCAGGTCCGCGCGCTCACCGCGCGGCCGACCGTACGACTGCCTTGCCCCCGCAAGGCAGCGAATAGTTCAAAGGAGAACTGAATGCGTCAAGAACACAACGCTAAACGGCCCGGTCCGCGTTCCCCGCGCCCGAGGAGGCCACGGTGAGGCTCAGACTGCGGTCCAGCCGCATCCTGGTGGCCCTGGCCGGCGCCGCGCTCGCGGCCGGCGCGCTGCAAGCGTCCGTCCCCGCCGAGGCCGCGGGCGCCCCGCAGTTGCAGGTCTCAGGCAGCAAACTAGTCAACGCCAGCGGCAGCCAGGTCATCCTGCGCGGTGTCGATCGTTCCGGCACCGAGTACTCGTGCGTGAACGGCAGCGGCATCTTCGACGGCCCGAACGACCAGGCCTCGATTACCGCGATCAAGAGCTGGGGTTCCGCCGTCAACGCGGTGCGCGTGCCGCTGAACGAGGCGTGCTGGAACGGCGAGTCCTACGTCAAGTCGGCGTACTCGGGCGCCAGCTACCGCAGCGCCATCGCCAGCTACGTCAGCCTGCTCAACTCGAACGGCCTGGTGGCCGTCCTGGACCTGCACTGGACCGACGGCACCTACACAGGATCCTCCTCGGGCTGCTCCTCCAACGAGGCCACCTGCCAGAAGCCGATGCCAGACAGCGCGGAAGCGATCCCGTTCTGGACCTCGGTCGCCTCGACGTTCAAGGGCAACGACTCGGTCGTCTTCGACCTGTTCAACGAGCCTTACCCGGAACGGGCGGACAACGGCAACGAAACCGAGGGGTGGCAGTGCTGGCTGAACGGCGGTTCCTGCGCCGGGATCTCTTACAACGTCGCGGGGATGCAGGCGATGGTGAACGCGGTCCGTTCCACCGGCGCCAACAACGTGCTGATGCTCGGCGGGCTGGCGTACTCCAACGACCTGACCCAGATCCTCTCGCACCTGCCCTCCGATCCCGACCACGACCTGGCCGCAGCGTGGCACTCCTACAACTTCAACAGCTGCTCGACCCAGTCCTGCTGGACCAGCCAGATCACCCCGGTAGCGAAATCGATCCCGGTGATCGCGGGCGAGATCGGTGAAAACGACTGCGGCGGCAGCTACATCAACCCGCTGATGAGCTACCTGGACTCGATCGGCGGCAGCTACCTGGCCTGGGCCTGGAACTCCGACTTCAACTGCTCGTCGGGGCCTAGCTTGATCACCGACTATACCGGGACCGCGACTGCCTACGGTCAGGCCTACAAGACACACCTCGCCTCCGTCAGCGGCGGTGGCGGCGGCGGCGGCGGTGGCGGTGGTGGCGGCGGCGGGTCGACCGGTGCCACCGGCGAGATCCACGCCGTAGGCGCAGCCAAGTGCCTGGACGTCCCCGGCCGGTCAACCACCGAAGGCACCCAGACCGACATCTGGGACTGCAACGCCGGCTCCAACCAGGAA
>DASWUW010000630.1:0-1823 GCA_036406335.1 Trebonia sp. | reverse complement strand
TATAGATGGCCCAGGCTAAAGTTAGGCGAAAGCCCGAGGCTAAGACCAGGGACTCCCCGGGTCAGATGATCCCCCAGTCCCCGAGTCAAAGAGACTCGCCGTCCCGGAACTAGGCGACCCGTCGAACCCTGGGCCAGGGAGCCCGCCGAACCTTGGGCCTGCGCCCATCGGCCCGCGAGACATGCCGGTGTAGCTGGGCGCCGGGTAACGCACACGCCGTACGGCGAAGCCCGCGATGATGACGAAAACGCCGCCGAAAAGGCCGTAGAACCCGCTGGCCACGCCAACGGTGCAGAGCGCTCCCGCGGAACACGTCTGCGCCAAGGGCGGCCCGGACAAGCTGACGAGCTCATCGGCTAGCCCGCCCAGGAACAGATGGAAGCCGAGCGCGACGACAAGCGAGCCGCCCAGGCCGCGGGCCAGCGCGATGCCCGTGCGGCCCATCGCGAAGCTTGGCATGGCCTGCCTGTTCAGGCGCAGGACGCGCCTGCCTTTCCTGATCGATCCCAATACCAGCAGCGAGAGGATGATCCCGGCGACGATCAGCACGTACAGGCTGTACGGCGGGACTCCCGTAGCGCCCGCGAAATTGGCCTGATCGGGTGTGGCCTGCGAGAAGGTGGTGCCGCTCAGGTTGGCCCGGGCGAGATCGGCGCCGGTCAGGTCGGCCTGGGTGAAGTCCGCATGGGCCAGGTCCGCGCCGGCCAGTTTGGCGTACCGGGCTGAGGCCTGAGTCAGCTGCGCGTTCGACAAGTTGGCGCCCGACAGGTCCGCATGATTGAGTGTCGTCTGGGTGAGATCGGCGCCCTGCAGCTTAGCGTCACGCATGACGGCACCAGTGAAATCGACCTGAGCCAAGCTGAGACCGCTCAGGTCAGCTCCGGTCAGGTTGGCGCATTGCAGGCCTGATGAGTAGCTGGAGAGATCGCTGCTTGCCAGGTGCCGGCCGGCGAGATCCGGCCCGGAACCCGGCGTGCAGCTTGCCGTCGCGGCCCCCGCGGCAGCTGCAGTGCTCGCGGCCAGGAAGACAGCCGCGACCAGACCACCGACTGCGGCCAACGCCGTTCGCCGTCCGAATCGGCCAATGTGCGGGTACTTTGTCCGTCTGAACATTTACTTACCCCCTAGTTCGACACTGATAATAAAATATAAATCTAACGATAGGGCTGTAATTCAAAGCTGCAAACTTACAGAGTGAGGTTCGGACGCTTGAGTGATACCCAGAAATTCAGAATGAACCGGCAAATTTAATCGGAGCTCCGACTATTTCCTTAGAGCAGATCGAAGAAGCATCGAGGCCGGGACTATCGGGCGTCGTCATATGTCTTCAGCCAGAATCTGGCGGTACCTTCCCGGATCTGAAATGCCTGCTTCCTCACGTCCTGCTTGCTGATAGCCGGGTCGTTCCTGTCGAATCTGGCTTTCTTTTAGAAGGGACGCATCCCATCTTACGAGCACGCCGAACGGAGGGGACTTAAAGGGCAACATCAAACTCGGAGGCTCGCATTCACACCGGAACGGATCGGTCCCAGGCAAAGGTCGCACTTCCATAAGGTAGTGCACGGAATTCGCCGTCACAGAGCCATTTCCTGACCAGTCACCGTGCTTGCCGCCGTAGCGGATGTCGATCAGCTCGCCTTCCGCTGGTTTCCACTCCTCGTCAAACATCTCTGCTCCCGCCCTGCCTCCGCCGCCTGCGTGCCTCGCTCTACCTGGGGCTCTTTACTGCCGGTCAGGTTTCCCGGACAGCGCCGTCCCGCAAGGCTGTCCGCTCGGCTCAGTCCGTCAAGAGTCGCGCAACGCCTCTTGCTGTCCTCTTAACG
>DASWUW010000629.1:0-11628 GCA_036406335.1 Trebonia sp. | reverse complement strand
TTCCAGCGGCTGGCGGACGAACAGGCTGCCTTGCTGCGGGTCGCGCAGCTGGTAGCGCGCGGAATGGCCGAGGCGGAACTCTTCGACGCGGTTGCGGTCGAGGCTTCCGGCTTGATCGAGGGCGAGGGAGCGAACCTCGCGCGTTTCGACGGCCCGGATGAGTTCACGATCATCGCCACCTGCGGCGGCCCGGCACCGGTGGGCCTCACGGTCGAAATCGCCGAGGACGACGACGGCACCGCCAGAGAGGTCATCCGGACACACCGCCCGGCTCGTCGCGACAACTACCGGCCCACCGCGGCTCCGTTGTTCTCCGACGGCACCTACGGTCCGGGCTCCAGCGTGTCGGTTCCGATCATCGTCGAAGGCCGGCTCTGGGGGCTGCTCGGCTGCGTGACCGAAGGCCGGCGGCTGCCGACCGGTACCGAGCACCGGCTGCAGCAGTTCGCCGAACTCGTCGCCGCCGCGATTGCCAATGCCCAGGCCCGAGCCGAAGTCCAGCAGCTGGCCGACGAGCAGTCAGCACTACTGCGGGTCACCGAACTCGTCGCCCGCGGAGCAAGCGGACCCGAACTGTTTGATGCCGTCGCAGCCGAAGCCGCCGGACTTATTGACAATGAAGCCACGACACTGGTCCGGTACGAGGGCAATCGAACGTTCACGATCATCGCCACGCACGGCGGTCCCGCCCCGGTGGGCACCAGCGTCGTCGTTCCCCCGGGCGATGAAGGTTCGATGAGCCGGATGCTGCGTGAGCAGCGCCCGAACCGGCTCGACGACTACGCTTCGGCGCCGGGACCGCATTTCACTCGTGAGCGCTACGGACTCGGCTCCGCGGTTTCGGTGCCGATCATGGTCGAGGGTCAACTGTGGGGAATGCTCGGGTGCCTCACCGAAGGCCGGCGGCTGCCCGTCGACACCGAGGATCGCCTGCAGAAGTTTGCTGAGCTCGTCACCGCGGCGATAGCCAACAGCCAGACGCAAGCCGAGATGCAGCACCTAGCCGACGACCAGGCTGCGTTCCGGAGGGTCGCCGAACTGGTCGCCCGCGACGCACCCGTTGAGCAGGTATTCGCCGAAGTAGCGGCTGAGACTTCGCGGGTCCTGGGCGGCAGGGCCGCGGCCCTGCTGCGGTTTGATCCGGACGGCTCCGCCGTTGTCGTCGCCACCCGCGACAGTCCCGTGGCACCAGGGTTGCGGATCCCCGTCGGCAGCCATTCCGACATTGGCGGGCTGTTCCGGTCCGGCCGGCCGTTCCGGGTCGATTCGTTCGAGCAAAGCGACCTGGCCGAGGTCGCCCGCGAGATCGGGGTCACTTCCGGAGTGGCGGCGCCGATTATCGTCGAGGGCGGCGTATGGGGTGCGCTTACCACCAGCGCGTCGAGCGCTGCGTCCCCCGTGAAATCGGAGGAACATCTGGAACAGTTCGCGGCGCTGGCCGCCGTCGCGATCACGAACGCCGAAAACCGGGCCAAGCTGACCGCTTCCCGGGCGCGGGTCGTGGCCACTGCCGACGAGACCCGCCGCCGGCTGCAGCGCGACGTGCACGACGGCGCCCAGCAGCGGCTAGTGCAGACCGTCATCACGTTGAAGCTCGGACGAGACGCGGCCGCCAGGGGCGAGCCGACTGCTGACCTGATCAACGAGGCCCTGCGCCACGCCGAACGGGCCAACGTCCAGCTGCGCGAGCTGGTCCACGGAATCTTGCCCGCTTCGCTCAGCCGAGCCGGACTGCGGAGCGGTCTCGAGTCGCTGATCGCCGACCTCACCACCCCCGTAGATCTCCAATTCTCGGCCCCTCGTCTGCCGGCTGAGACTGAGACCACGGCCTACTTCATCGTCGCCGAGGCGCTGGTGAACGTGGTCAAGCACGCTGCCGCGAACGAGGCGCGCGTGTGCGTCGGCATCAGCGGCCGGTCGTTGACCGTCGAAGTGAGCGACGACGGGGTCGGGGGGGCCGATGCCACCCGCGGCAGCGGGCTCACCGGCCTGCAGGACCGGGTCGGGGCCGCCGGGGGCACACTCACGGTCTCCAGTGATCCCGGCGGCGGCACGACGCTGCGCGCGTCCCTCCCCGTCGACCTGGCTGCTCAGCCGCGGGCCTGACCGCCGATGGTGACGGCGCAGCTCGCATGGCCGTTCTTCTCGCGGTAACGCTGGTGGTATTCCTCGGCCCGGTAGAACGCCGACGCCGGGATGATCTGCGTGACGACCGGCCGTCGTCGGAGGCGCTGCTCGGTGTCGCGGGACGCGGTCGCGAGCGCCTGCTGGGCGGCGTCGTGGCAGAAGACCGCCGAGCGGTACTGGCGGCCGAAGTCCAGGCCCTGGCGGTGCCGGGTCGTCGGGTTGTGGATACGCCAGAACGTCTCGAGCAGCCGGGCGTAGCTGACCTGGGCCGGGTCAAACCACACCTCTACGGCCTCGGCATGGCCGGTGCGGTGGCCGCAGACCTGCCGGTAGGTCGGGCTCGGGACGTAGCCGCCGGTGTAGCCGGCGGCGGTCCGCAGGACCCCGGGGATCTCGCGGAAGGCGGCCTCCACTCCCCAGAAACACCCGGCCGCGAACGTCGCGCGCTCGGCGCCCTCCGGGCCGTGGCCCTCCAAGGGCGGCAGCGTTGAGCGGGCGGCGGGGTCCCGGCGGCTGAGCTTGAACATGTGCGGCGCCTCCCAGCGGTCACTAATACGGTCAGCGGCAGGCAGCCGCCCTTTTGTTCCGGGCCGCTCTCCCGGGTTCGGCCGGGCCGGGCCGGGCCGTCGTCCGGTCCGGCTGCCGCTGGGCGGCGGACCGGACGGCGTCGCTGGCCGGATTACTGGTGGACTTGGACAGCTAGGTGTTCCAGGCCGCGCAGGCCGTTGTTGATCAGCGGGCGGGACGCCATGACCTCGAACCGGCTCACCTGGTCGGCCAGCTGCCCGAGCAGGGCGCTCATCTCCATGCGGGCCAGGTTCATGCCGATGCAGGCGTGCTCGCCGCGGCCGAAGGCGAGGTGGTCCGACGGGCGGCGGGTGATATCGAAGCGGGCCGGGTCCGGATACTTGCGCGGGTCGCGGTTGGCCGCACCGTACAGCAGCGCCACCCGGGTGCCCGCGGGCAGCGGGACGCCCCCGACCTCGTGGTCCCGGGTGAGGACCCGGCTGAACTGAGGCACCGGCGACTCCAGGCGCAGCGACTCGTTGATCGCGTGCGGGACCAGCGAGCGGTCGGCCCGCAGCAGGTCCCACTGCTCGGGGTGCTGGGCGAACAGGGCGATCGTGCTGGTGATGCCCAGGATCGTCGTGTCGAGGCTCGGGGTGACGTAGTCGAGCATCAGGACCGGGCACTTGTCACGCGGCAGCTCGCCGCGGTCGGCGGCCTGGTACAGCTGGTCCGCCCAGCCGTCCGGCTCAATCTTCCCGGGCACAGCTTCGGTCGCGGCGAACCCGAGGAACTCCTCAACCAGCGGCATCGCGGCACTGAAGCGCTCGTTGGCCGGCCCCTGCACGTCCCAGATGGCCGCGGCCCACTCCAGCATCCGCTCGCGGTGACCCGCGCCCAGCCCGGCCAGCTCGGAGACGACGGTCATGGGCAGGTGCTCAGCCAGCTCGGTGGCAGCGTCGAACCGGCCTTTGGCGACCAGTTCGGCAACGACGTGCCGGGCGGCGGCCTCGATCCGGGGGGCAATGTCCCGCATCCGGTCCGGGCGCAGCGGCCGGCCGAGCACCGACCGCAGCATCGTGTGCTCGGGCGGGTCGCTGCAGAGGGTGATGCCCTCAAGCTGAGCGTTCATCTGCGGATCGACGAAGACGCTACGCGCGGAGGAGAAGGTTTCCCAGTCCATGAGCGCGGTCCGCACGTCGTCGTAGCGGGAGATCGCGTACAGGTCAGTGCGGGTCAGGTGGACGACGGGGCCGGCTTCCCGTATCCGGTCATAGACCGGATACGGATCGATCCGCGCCTCGTCGCTGAACAGGTCGACGTCGTCGGCGGGGATGCCCGACACCGTTGGCTCGGATGTCAGTGACACAGCGGTACCTCCTCTGCCCGGCTCGCGCCGGAACACCCCTGAGTCTGCGGGCGCGGTGAGCTGAATGTCCAGAGTGGTCCGGCGCGAAGCAACCCCCTGGGGCCTAACCCACCGGCAGCGAGGTCGTTGCGATCAGCTCGGCAATGAACTCCTGGATTCGAGGGTCGACTGCGTAGATGACCGTGCCGATCATGCCCCGGGTAAGCAGCACTTTGTAGATGTTCCTGACGTGCTGGTCGTACTGCTCGTCGGGGATTGACCGCTTCCTGAACGCCGGGTCTTTGCTGGCCCCCCGCACTGTGACTGTGCGCCCGTCCTGAACGGTCAGGTCGGGGCCGATGATGACGCCGGACCAGTCGTACTCAAATCCCTGCGCGGTGTAGATACAGCCGACCTGTTCGAAGCCGCCCTCCTTGGTCGCCCACAGTGCGCTAGGCGGAGCCGAACCGACCGATCGGTCGCCTTTTACGTTCCAGGGCCGCGCCCAGTCACCGATGTGCACGTCGTTCACGAGACGGTCACCGGGACCCGGGTCGCTCCAGGGCCAGCAGTATCCGGCCGACATCCGCGCCGAATAACCTTCCGCGAGCTTGCCGCGCAGGACGTTTTCCAGTTCCCAGGGCGACTCGGCTAGCGTGACCTGAAAATGGTCGTCACCCGTCCAGGTCTCCGGTTTGCCCGCCTCGAGGCCGAGGAGCCGCAGGACCCACCTTTCGTACTTCTCGCTGCCGCCGCACCTGAACTGGGCGTCGAGGGAAATGTGGTGGGTGCGGAGCCCCAGAGAGGACGCGTGCGACCGGATGGCGTCCACGGTTCCTATCTCTCCTGACCGCACGACCTGGTGCTCATCGAGCAGGAAAACGGGTACCCGGGCCGCCGCTATGAGCTCGTCGACCTGCATACGTCCGGTGCGTTGAGCTGCGGGCGTGAACCGGTTGCTGGACGTTTCCCGAATGCGGTGGGCCTCGTCGCAGATAAGTACGTCGAGGTCATTCTTCTTGGATTTGGTGAAGTTGTTGAAATACTTGAACAGGTTCTTGACCCGGGTGGAGCCGCGGCCCGCGACCTGCCGCATGGTCTGCGTAAAGGCTTGCGAGCCGGTGGCGTGCAGTGCGGAGTAACCTTGGCGGTTCAGTTCGCCCAGCACGGACAGGGCGATGACGCTCTTCCCGCTTCCCGGGCCGCCAGTGACGATCACGACCTCCTTGGAGTCTGAACGCTGAGCCTTCTGCACCAGGTGAAGAACAAGCTCGTAGGCCAGCCGCTGCTCGTCCGGCGTGAACTGGTCCTGGAGATACTCGAGAAACGCTCCCCGCCTGCTCTTAGTGAAGAGCCGGGTTCTCTCGGTCGTCGCGAGGTCGAACAGATCCGTCACATCGAGGTCGTTCGCATTGTGAAGATAGGCAACTCCGCGTACGGCTTCGTCGTCTCCTTGCAGGGAAGCCGCGAAATCGGCGATGTAGTCGCAGTAACCCTGCACCTGCAGCAGCGGGTGCTCAAGCTCGCGGTGCATGCCCTCGACCACAACCAGCCGCTGGTTGCCCTCGTACAGCTCAGCATGGCTCCACTGCTTGAGTTCGACCACCACGTAGGCGTCACCGCCGGCACGCCGGTCGACGCCCGCGAGCACTACGTCGGCCCGCTTGCTAGTGAGCGGAAGCTGGTACTCGATCAGCATCTCGACGTCGCCGAGACCGGCCTCGACGAGATCGTTGGCCAGTACCGGAAGACTGTTCTGCCAGGACCTGCGCTCTGACTCCGACGGCACCCAGCCCATGGTCATCCGCAGTTGCTCGGCGATGATCTCGGCCAGCCGCAGTTCCACGGGAGAATTAACCAGGCCCGCGGCAGAGACCCTGAACGCCGTCACATACTTCCCCAGGCAGCACGAAAAATCGTGCGGGTGGGGGCGTGTCTACGCTCACGGGGAGTCGCCGGAAGCCCGTCGGGCCGCATTACCTTGCGGAAGAAGATTACCGGGGGAAGCGCCGAGGGCGGCGGTAGTTGCGGCAGCCGGCAGTAGCGTTCTCGGGTGCCAGGAGAATCGGAAGAGATCAGGGACCGGCTGCGGAAGTTCGCGGCCGCCCGCGACTGGGAGCGCTTTCACACGCCGCGCAACCTCGCGCTGGCGCTGTGCGGCGAGGCAGGGGAGCTGGCCGCGGAGCTTCAGTGGGTGGCCGACGACCGGGTAGCGGAGCATCTACGCGATCCGGAGGCGTTCGCGCGCCTAGCCGCTGAAGTCGCCGACGTCGCGATGTACCTGATCAGGTTTGCCGACGTTTGCGGGATCGACGTCTCGTCAGCAGTGCACGCCAAGATCGACCGTAACGAGACCCGGTTCGCGCCACTGCGGCCGAACCTGGACGACGGGTAGTCGAACCGCCCGGCCTCAGCCGCGTTCAGTTTGAACTGCAAAGCAGGCTCGTGAGCGTCTGGACTAGCCATTGCTCGTACTCCTCGGCCGAGCGGGCCGCTTGCCGCGTGAAGAGCGAGAACATCTCCGGACTGGCCAGCGACCAGAGAGCATCGGCAATGACGGTCTCGTCGACGTCGGCTCGACGGCCGTTCCGCGGGAATCCCGCAGCGACGCCCTCCATCGTGACGCGTCGCTGCCGCATCGACGCCGCGTAACCCGCGGCAATCTCCGGGTCCGAGGCGGCCGCTGCTGGCTGCATCTGCCAGTACGGCGCTGTGATGTCCGCGACGGGATCTCTCGGCCGTCCCCCTGTCCCTGTCATGATCGCCCGGAGTCTCCTGGCCCTCGTCTGTCTTTCTCACCTGGTAATTCTCGTCTTCACCCTCACCCACCAGGAACAGGCCGTAACCCGAGGCACGACGATCGTCCTAGCCGTGCACATCCCCCTGTTCCTGCTGACCGGCTTCCTCGCCTTCGCGCTCTCAAGCGGACACCCGTGGGTGCTCCGGCCAGCGACCGTATCCCAGGCCTTTGGCATTGCCTTCAGCACGGTCAGCACACCCCCGTTCGATGCCCTGCGGCCGCTCGTTCCGCTGATGATCGCCGGGGGCATCAGCATCATCATCCTCCTGTGGGCCCCGCCATCCTCCCGGGCCTTCTTCATCGCTCACCCCCGCTCGCGGCGCTCCCGCCGGAATGCTGCACAGCGCGGGGCGGGGCAGCCTGCCGCCATTCCGTGCGCGGGTCGCTCACGCGGCCGGATGAAGGTCAGGCATGTTTCGGTGCTCGGTGAACGGCCGCCCGGCGGTGCAGGCTGATCGCCCCCTGCCCGCCGCGCATGACGTCGTGTTGCTGGACGGCGCCGGGCGATTCGCTGGCCTGACTCACGTCCGTAACGTGAAGGTCCTTTCGTTTACCTAGCCGACGGTGACTGGGAACGTCGGGGAAACGCCGCCGGGCGAGGCTCAGGCTTAATAACTGTCGCTCGACAGATATTGAGCCCACCAGCACTCTGGGGCAGTCGATGACGTCCATTTCCGAAGACCAGGCCGAGCAGACCGACCTCGCGCAGTTTGGATACCGACAGGAGCTGCACCGGCGCGTCGGCAGCTTCGCCTCCTTCGCGGCCGGATTCTCCTTCGTCTCCATCCTCACCACCGTCTTTCAGCTGTTCTTCCTCGGCTTCGGCTTCGGAGGGGCCGCGTTCTTCTGGACGTGGCCAGTCGTGTTCGCCGGCCAGCTGCTCGTCGCCCTGTGCTTCGCCACCCTCGCCGCCCGGTTCCCGATCTCGGGTGCCATCTACCAGTGGTCGTCCCGGCTGGCGGGGACCACGTTCGGCTGGTTCACCGGCTGGATCATGATCATCGGGCAGATCCTCACCGTGGCCGCCGCCGCGATCGCGCTGCAGGCCGTGCTGCCGTCCATCTGGACCGGGTTCCAGATGGTGGGCGGGTCGGGCGCGGCCAGCTCGCCGACGTCGCCGACCGGCGCGGAGAACGCGGTCATCCTCGGGGTGATCCTGCTGGTCGTCACTACGACGGTCACCAGCATCGGGATCCGGCTGATGTCGGTGGTCAACAGCACCGGCGTCGTCCTGGAGATCCTCGGCGTCATCGCGATCGTTATCGCGCTGTTCGCGAACGCCAAGCGGAGCCCGGCGGTGCTGGTGCACACGACCGGCGCGGCCCACACCCCGGGCAGCCCGTATATCTGGGCGTGGCTCGCCTCCGGGCTGATGGCCTCCTACGTAATGGTCGGGTTTGACTCCGCGGGTGAGCTGTCGGAGGAGACGCACGCCCCGCGGCGCGTCACCCCGCGCACGATCATCCGCGCGCTGGCGGTATCCGGTGTTGGGGGCGCCCTGCTGCTGATCAGCGCCTTGATGGCGGCGCCGAGCCTGACTGACGGCAACCTGGCCAGCGTCGGGCTGCCCTACGTGCTCACCTCCGTGATGGGCAGCGTCGCCGGCCGGATCATGCTGGTCGACGTCGTCATCGCGATCTGCGTGTGCACCCTCGCCTGCCAGACGTCCGGCTCCCGGATGATGTACTCGATGGCCCGGCAGCAGGCGCTGCCGTTCCACCGTGCCCTGTCCAGGGTGAGCCCGCGCACTGGGACGCCGATCGTTACCTCGGTCGTGGTGGGCGTCGGCGCCGCCCTGGCGCTGATCGTCAACCTCGGGCAGGCGGCTGTCTTCACCGCGCTGTCCAGCCTGTGCATCGCGATGCTGTACCTCGCCTACCTCGGGGTCACCGGCCCGCTACTGGTCACCCAGATCAAGGCGGCCCGCGGCACACCGAGCCCGGCCACCGCCGGCGGCACCGATGAGCACGGCAAACCGCTCTTCACCCTGGGCCGGTGGGCGGTCCCGGTCAACGTCGTCGCCGTCCTGTACCAGATCGGTGCGGTCATCAACCTGATCTGGCCGCGGGCCGCGGTCTACGACCTCACCGGGCACACTTGGTGGCTGAAGTGGAGCGCGGTGCTGTTCATCGCCATCAGCGTGGTCATCGGATTTCTCGTCCACCTGCGGCTGCGGTCGCAGGCGGCCAACCTGGAGACGGCTACTGCCGCCCCCGTCCCCGCGGGCGAAGCCGCGTAGCGGGAAGGAAGGAGCCCCATGGCCACCCCGGCCAACTCACGGGAGACCGGTACCGTCTCCAGCGCCCGCGCGGACGCGCGGGCGCAGGGCGGCAAGGTCGCCGGCGCGATGCCCTACCTGCCCGCCAGCAGCACGCCGTTCCCGCCCCCGGGCGTTGACGGGTCCTCGCTCACCTGGGCGGAAACTGTCGCCGGGGGCAACTACGCGCACAAGGTCATTGCCCGCGGCACCCGGATCCGCCTCGAGGACGTTACCGGCGAGGCGTGCGCACATGTCTTGCTCTACAACGCTCTCGAGCCGTGGGAGCGGCTCAACGTAGCGGACACGGTGAAAATCCCCTGGCAGGCCTACCTCGGCGCCGGGCACCCGCTGCTGTCCGGCGACGGCCGGGTGCTGGCCACCATCGTGGCCGACGACTCGGGGCGGCACGACGCGCTCTGCGGCACCACCACCGCCCTGGGCAACCAGGGCCGGTACGGCAGCTCCGCCCCGCAAGGGCCCAGCCCGTCGGGCCGCGAGCTGTTCATCCTCGCCGCCGCCAAGCACGGGCTGGCACCGCGCGACCTGCCGCCGAGCATCTCGTTCTTCCAGGGGGTCCGGGTCGGGCCGGATGGCGGGCTCACCTTCGCCGGCTCCGCGGGCCCCGGCAAGTCGGTGGAGCTGCTCGCCGAGCTGCCGCTGGTCATCCTGATCGCCAACACCGCCCACCCGGTCGACCCGCGTCCGGAGTACACCTGCGGCCCGCTGCGGGTGCATGCCTGGCGGTCCCGGCCGACTGTCCCCGGCGACCAGCGGTGGCAGGCCACCCCCGAGTCCCTCCGCTACTACCTCAATACCGCCGACTACACCGCCGCGAGAGGGATCGCGTGAGGATGAACGCCGTGACCGACGCCGCGGGCCGGACCCCCCACTGCCGGGAAGACCTGGGGAAGGTCCTCGACCCCGGCAGTTACGCCGACGGCACCGTGCTGGACCTGGCCGGGCCACTCGCCGACGGGGAGATCCTCCTTGACCAGGTCGTCCCGCCCCGCGCCCCGTGGTCCGCCGTCGTGCGCACGGGTGACGTGCTCACCATCGTCGACGTGGGCGCCAACCAGTCCGCCGACTGCCTGCTGTACAGCGCCCGCGACACCAGCGAGCGGTACTCCGTCCCGGACACGATCGCCTGGGGCGGCAACGTCTACGTGCGCACCGGCACGGTGCTGCGGTCCGGCGAGGGCAATCCGCTCGCCACCGTCATCGCCAACGAGATCGACCGGCAGGACACCATCGGCGGCGCCTGCGGCAAGGAGTCCAACACCCTCCGCTACGGCCACCACACTGCCGCGGAGCACGGCTGCCGGGAGAACTTCCTCGCCGAGGCCAGCAAATACGGCCTGGGCGCGCGCGACATCGTGTCCAACCTCAACTGGTTCATGAACGTGCCGGTCGAGGCCGACGGCACCCTCGGCATCGTCGACGGCATCTCCGCGCCGGGCAAGCGGGTGGCGTTCCGCGCCGAGATGGACATCCTCGTGCTGGTTTCCAACTGCCCGCAGGTGAACAACCCGTGCAACGACTTCAACCCGACCCCGCTGCGCATGATCGTCACCGCGGGGGGCCAGTGACTGAACTGGGCGGCTGGAGGTTCGACACCGTCCTGGTCGCCAACCGCGGTGAGATCGCCTGCCGGGTCATCCGCACGGCCCGCGCACTCGGACTGCGGACGGTTGCGGTGTACTCGGCGGCGGACCGCGCCGCCCCGCACGTCCGCGAGGCCGACGAGGCCATCCTCATCGGCCCGGCCAGACCCCAGGACTCCTACCTGAACGCCGCCGCCATCGTGGCCGCGGCCAAGTCCGCCGGCGCCGGCGCCATCCATCCCGGGTACGGTTTTCTGTCGGAGAATGCCGCCTTCGCGCGGACGGTGGAGGAGGCGGGCGTCACCTTCGTCGGACCGACCCCGCAGCAGCTGGACGTGTTCGGCGCCAAGCACACGGCGCGGGCGCTGGCCCGCGCGGCGGGCGTGCCGATGCTGGCCGGCAGCGACCTGCTCGTCGCGCCGTCCGAGGCGGTCGAATGCGCCCGCGCCATCGGATTCCCCGTCATGGTCAAGGCAACCGGCGGCGGCGGTGGCATCGGCCTGCAGGCCTGCCGGGACGAGACCGAAGTCGCCGAGGCGTTCGGCCGCGTCCAGCGACTGGCGGCGGCGAACTTCGGCCAGGGCGGAGTGTTCGTGGAGCGGCTGGTGCGCCCCGCCCGTCACGTCGAGGTGCAGGTCTTCGGCGACGGCACCGGGCGGGTCGCTGTCCTCGGCGACCGGGACTGCTCGCTGCAGCGCCGCAATCAGAAGGTCATCGAGGAGGCGCCGGCCCCGGGACTGCCGCCGTCACTGCGCAGTGAGCTGCACGAGGCGGCGCGCAGCCTGGCCGCCTCCGTCGCCTACCGGTCGGCCGGCACCGTGGAGTTCGTCTACGACCCGCAGCGGCTGGAGGCATCGTTCCTTGAGGTGAACGCCCGGCTTCAGGTTGAGCACCCGGTGACCGAGGAAGTCTTCGGCGTGGACCTCGTCGAGCAGATGCTCCGGCTGGCCGGACAGGGCCCCGACGGTGTCGCCGGGTTCGTCGC
>DASWUW010000628.1:0-2020 GCA_036406335.1 Trebonia sp. | reverse complement strand
GGTGGCGGGAAAAGGTCGATGCGGACCGCGTCCGCCCGCAGCCGGGCTGCGCGCGGCGGCGGCGCTACTGTGCGCCGCGGCCGCCGGGCTGACCGCGGCCTGCGGGGCCAGCCCGCACCCGGGTCCGTCGGGGGCCGGCGCTGCCGGGCGGTCCGCCCCGGCCGGCCCGATCTCCGAGACCGGCAGCAGCCTGCTTTACCCGCTCATCCGCGCCTGGGCCGCCGGCTACGCCCGGCAGGCGGCGGGCGCGACGGTCACCACCAAGTCCACCAGTTCGGGAGCCGGCATCGCGGCGGCCTCGGCCGGCACCGCGGACCTCGGCGCCTCCGACGCCTTCCTGTCCAGCGGCGACCTGGTGAAGAGCCCGGACCTGCTCAATATCCCGCTCGCCGTCTCCGCCCAGACGGTCATCTACAACCTTCCCGGCGTCAGCTCCACCGCCCGCGTCCGGCTTAACGGCACGCTGCTGGCCGGCATCTACGACGGCACGATCACGAAGTGGAACGACCCGCGCCTTACCGCGGTCAACCCGCGGGTGAACCTGCCCGCGGTCAAGATCGTGCCCGTCCTGCGCTCCGGCAGCTCCGGCGACACCTTCCTCTTCACCAGCTACCTGTCCACTCAGGACCAGCAGTGGGACGACAGCATCGGCTACGGCACCACCGCCAAATGGCCGCCGGTGGCCGGCGAGCAGACCGCCAAGGGGAGCCTGGCCGTCCTGCAGGCCTGTCAGTCCGCCCCGGGCTGCGTCGCCTACAACGGCATCAGCTACCTCGCCCAGGCCCGGGCCGACGGCCTCGGTGAGGCTCAGCTGGCCAACGCGGCCGGCCAGTACACGCTCCCGACCGCCGCCGCGCTCCAGGCGGCGACGGCCAGCTTTGTCTCGCTCACGCCGGCCAACGAGACCATCTCAATGATCGACGGCCCCGCCGCCGCGGGATACCCGATCGTCAACTACGAGTACGCCGTGGTCAGCATCCGGCAGCCCAGCGCGGCCCGGGCCAGCGCACTGCGGGCCTTCCTGCGCTGGGTCATCACCGCCGGCAACCAGCCGTCGTACGTAGACGCCGTCGGCTTCCAGCCGCTGCCCGCCGACCTGGTCACCCTGGGCCGGCAGCAGATCGCGGAGATCGGCCGGTGACCGTTACCCGGCACGGCCCGGCCGCCGGCCCCCGCCAGGGCGCCCTCAGTACCCCGTCCGCGCTGCGGGCGCTGCTGGTCGCGCTCGTGCTGCTCTCGCTTGCCTGGGGCGCCTTCGGCGGCTGGGTCGCCGACCGGCACTCTTCGGCCGCCGACACCCTGGTCTCGGTGGACGAGCAGCGCAGCACTGACGCCCGGCAGATGTACCAGGCCATCGCGGACGCCGACGCCACCATCACCGCGGCGCTGCTGGCCCGGGCCCAGCCGTCTCTCACCCCGCTGCAGCGCTACCGCGGTGACCTCGCGACCGCCTCCGCCGCCTTGTCCCGGCTGCGGGCCGGCGACGGCAGCCGGGCGGCGGCCGGCGGCCTCGCCGCGCTCAGCGGCGGCCTGCCCGGTTACGCCGGCTACGTCGCCGAGGCGCAGACCGAGTACGCCATGGGCTACCCGCTCACCGGCGGCTCGTTCCTCCAGGTCGCCTCCGGGCAGGCCCACCTGGTGCTGCTGCCCGCCGCCGGCACGGTCTTCACCCAGGAGAACGCCGCGCTCAGCGCGGCCAGCGGAGAGGCCGCGGGCTGGCCGCTGGCCCTCGTCGTCCTCGCGTTCGCGCTGGGCACCGGCTACCTCCTGTTCCGGGTGCAGCGCTGGCTGGCCAGGCGTACCAACCGGATCTTCAGCCCCGGCCTGGTGCTCGCGTCCCTGCTGCTGGCGGTCAGCGTGAGCTGGCTCGCGGCCGCGTTCCTAGGGGCCCGTTCCGACCTCAGCCGGGGCATCGGCCACGGCTCCGGCCCCGCGCAGAACCTGGCCCGGGCCAGCATCGGCGGGCAGCAGATCCGGGGCGACGCAGTGCTCAGCGTCATCTCCCGCAGCGGCAACGCCT
>DASWUW010000627.1:0-4091 GCA_036406335.1 Trebonia sp. | reverse complement strand
TCCCCCACCGCGGTCAGCTCAGAATCCGCCCGGAAGCGGCTGCAGGCCAGGTCGAGCCGCAGCAGGTCCGCCTCCAGCAGTTCCCGGGCCGCGGCGGCCGATCCCGGATCCGTCACCGCCAGCTGCACCAGCAGGCCCAATGCGGACCAGGCGGCGTACCCGGGCGCGGGTGCCGCTGCCGGGTCCGGCCACCCGGGAAGTTCACTGGAAGTCACGCTTACGTGCCCCCTGACCTGAACCGGCCGCCACCGGTCCTGGTGGCGGCCGCGAGGACACTGTTCACGCTGCCAGTGTGACAGGCCCGGCTGCGGCCGCCGCCGGGAAAACAGCTGAGGATGATGGCGGCGGGCAGCGGCGGGCTGGCTCAGCTGGTGACGTCGGCCGAGGTAAAGCGGGCCCAGCCGATCGCGAGGAAAACGGCCGCGTAGGCCAGGAACGACGCCAGCCCGTGCCAGAGCGCAGTCGTGTCGATCGGGCTGCGCAACAGCGCGTCGAACGACAGCCACCAGTCGGTCGGCAGGTACGGGGTCACCGGCGCGAACTGGGGGATGTTCTCCACCACCTCGCTGGCGACCACCAGGAGCAGCACCGCGGCGATGGCGCCGATCGAGTGCTCGGTGAACGTGGAGACGGCTAGGCCGATCGCGCCGAGCGCTGCCATCGCCGCGCACACGTACAACGTCACCCACAGCACGTGGACCAGGCCGGAGGCCAGCGACACGGTATTGCCCGACAGCAGGGTCACCGGGCCCGCCCCGAATAGCACCACCCCGGCCAGCAGCGCGACCACCGACACGACGAAGGTCACGGTCACCGCCCAGACGATGACCGCCGCGTACTTGACCGCGAGCAGCCGGGTCCGGCCGGCCGGGACGGCCAGCAGGTAGCGGAGCGTGCCGTAGCCCGCCTCGCCCGCGATCGAGTCGCCCGCCACCACCGCGACCACCACCGGCAAGACCAGGATCAGCAGCAGCGACAAGGCGACGAAGGTGAGGAAGACCCCGTTGCCCGCCAGCTGGCTGAAGTACGCCGCGCCGCTGGAGGAAGGCCCGCGCCCGCCGCCGCCGCTGGGCGCCGCGGCCTTCAGGCCGATGCCGATCAGCAGCGGGAACAGCGCGGTGACGAGCAGCAGCAGCTGGTTGCGACGCCGGAAGAAGGTAAGTTTCAGCTCGTTGGCGAAGAACCGCCAGGCGGCCCAGACGGGCGCGGCCCGCTCCGGTCCGGGGGCGGGCCGTTCCCGCGCGGCGGGGAGCACGAGCTCATCGCTCGACATCGAAACCCTCTCCGGTGAGGCCGACGAACAGGTCCTCCAGGCTAGGGGCCTCGACCGTAAGGGCGCGTACCCCGACGCCCGCGTGCACCAGCTCCGCGGTGATCTTCTCCGGGGCGGTGTCACCCAGCTCCGCGCTGACCAGCTCGTCGCCGTCCGCCGGGTCGGCCAGGCCCAGCTTGGCGAAGACCTCGGCCGCGGCGGCCACGTCGCCGGTGCGGACCATGACCCGGGGGGCGGCGGTGCGGCGCAGCTCGGCCAGCTCGCCCTGGAACACCAGCTGGCCCAGGCGCATCACGCCGACGTGGGTGGAGACCTGCTCGACCTCCGCCAGCAGGTGCGAGGAGACGAAGACGGTGATGCCGTCGGCGGCGATCTGCCGGACCAGCGACCGGACCTCGCGGGTGCCCTGCGGGTCGAGGCCGTTGGTCGGCTCGTCCAGGATGATCAGGTCGCGCGGGGCGAGCAGGGCCGCCGCGATCGCGAGGCGCTGCTTCATCCCGAGGGAGTAGTTGCGGAACTTCTTCCTGGCGGCCGCGGTGAGGCCGACGCGGTCGAGGGCCTCGCCGATACGCGCCCGGGCGGTTCCCGCGGCGGCGCCGCGGTCGGCGGCGTCAAAGCGGGCCAGGTTGTCCCAGCCGGACAGGTAGGGGTAGAACGCGGGTCCCTCCACCAGCGCCCCGACCCGGGACAGCACCCGGACCGCGCCGTCCGGTACCGGGACGCCTAGCACCTGAGCCGATCCGCTGGTCGGGTAGGCCAGGCCGAGGAGCATCCGGATCGTGGTCGTCTTACCCGAGCCGTTCGGCCCGAGGAAGCCGTAGACCGAGCCCCGGGGAACCGCCAGGTCAAGGTGATCGACGGCGACCTGGCCGCCGCGGAACCGCTTGGTCAGCCCGGAGCTGGCGATCGCCAGCTCCGGGCCGGCCGTGGTCACGGTCTCCGGGGCCGCCAGGGTCATGAGGCGGTGTGCCCCACGGCGGCGTAGAGCACGCTCGGCTGTACCGCGCCGAGGTAAACCTCGCCTCCGGTGATCAGCATCGAGACCAGGCTGGTGGTGATCAGCTGACCGCTTCCCCAGCTGCCGTGGACCGGCCGGGCCGAGCCGAGCAGAGCGCTCAGCAGCTCCTGGGAGGAGACCCCGACGCCCTGGCCGCTGGCCGAGTACGCGTTCGGGTGCTTGCCGCCGGATGCCGTCTGGCCGAATCCTCCGGTGAGCGCCTGCTGGGGGAACTTCGCCACCGTAAGCCAGCTCTTGCCGTAGGTGCCGACGAGGCCCGCGGCCGGCTTCGCCGCGCCCGTCCCGGTCTGGTCCTTGAGGTTGACCACGCTGACGGACGCGCCCGACGGCGGGGCGAACCGGAAGTTGGCCGCGTTCGGGGCGACGAACTGCAGGCTGGTGTAGCCGACCTGGAACGCCGGGGAGCCGGCCCCCTTGGCGAACAACTGGACCCGCAGCGGGACGCCGTACTTGCCGTCCACCGCGATCACGATCCGGCCGACCAGCGAGCGGGAGTCCCTGGGGGCGAGCACGAGCTCATAGGACGGCTCGCCCGCCACCATTACGTTGGCCTGCACGGAAACCAGCGTGGTCTGGCCTACCGCCGCTACGACCTGGCTCGCTGCCTGCTGCGGGGTCAGATCCTGGACCGGGGGGATTTCCTTGGCCGGCGCCTGGCCCGCGGCGGGCACGAACTCGGTCACCGAATTGGCCGTGGACTGCCACAGCCACAGCTTCCGCCCGTTGGCGATGACGTCCGTCTCCGACTGCGGCTGCGGGACCGCCAGCCGGAAGTGGGTCGCGTCCTGGTAGTAGACCTTGACCGTGTGCGAGCCGCTGAGCAGCGACGTGACCGACGTCGGGTTACCCGTCTGCGGGAGCTGGGGCAGGCCGAGCGCGGCCGACTCCACCACCGTGCCGGTCAGCGGCGGTACCTTGGCGTCGCTGCTGACGCTGGCGAGCAACTGCGCGGCACTGCGGGCCGGCAGGTTCGGCGCGGCCTGCGCGGCCGGGATCTGCAGCGCGGCGACCACTGCCGCGGTGACCGCGACGACCGTCCCCGGCACGGCCCAGCGGGCCCGCCGCGAAAGTTTTACTGCCATGCTTCCTCACCCGTTTCCACTACCTTGTCCATTCTTACTCTGCTTCGCCGCTGCTGTGACCGTGCTGAGAGCGGAATCGGGACGGAAGCACCCGGTGGTCGCCCGGGCGGGTGACACTGTACGCGTGCGGGTGCTGGTAGTAGAGGACGAGCGACGGCTGGCCGCCGCGGTAAAACGCGGCCTGGAGGCGTCCGGGTTCGCCGTCGATCTCGCGTTCGACGGGGTCAGCGGGCTGCACCTGGCGCGCGAGGGCGACTACGACGGCGTGGTGCTCGACATCATGCTGCCGGGCCTGTCCGGCTACCGGGTGTGCGAGCGGCTGCGGGCCGAGGAGAACTGGGTACCGGTGCTGTTCCTGTCGGCCAAGGACGGGGAGTACGACCAGGCCGACGGGCTCGACCTGGGCGCGGACGACTACCTCACCAAGCCGTTCTCCTACGTGGTGCTGGCCGCGCGCCTGCGGGCGCTGCTGCGCCGCGGCGCCGTGCCCCGGCCGGCGGTACTGCGCGCGGGCGACCTCTCCCTCGACCCCGCGTCGCGCATGGTTCGCCGCGGGGCCGCCGGCGTGGAGCTCACCGCGCGGGAGTTCTCGCTGCTGGAGTATCTGATGCGCCGCTGCGGCGCCGTGGTGTCCAAGGCCGAGCTGCTGGCGCACGTGTGGGACGACCCGGACGAGATCGCGGACCTCAACGTCGTCGAGGTGTACGTCGGTTATCTG
>DASWUW010000626.1:0-8608 GCA_036406335.1 Trebonia sp. | reverse complement strand
GGCGGTGTCGCCGCCCGCGCGCAGGGCCTCGGCGTGGTCGGCCAGCGCCTGGGCCAGCAGCAGCGGGCGCGGGGCCCAGCGCAGCACGTCGACGGCCTGCCCGAGCAGGCGGACGTCCCGCCGGGCGAGGCCGCGCACGTTGAGCGCGATCCCGCGCATCGTCCGCACACCCGGGTTGCGCTCGGCCCCGAGCTCCGCGATCGCGGCTGTCGCCTGCACGAACTCGTCGTCCCCGGCCGTCAGGCCGATGCCCGCGAACGTGCGCATCCAGGGCGGCGACCAGCTCCAGGCGTGGGTTCCGCCGGCCGCTCCGGACACCAGCGGCCGCAAGACGGCCAGGCTGGCCTGGGTATCTCCCTCGGCCGCCACGAGCCAGCCCTGGACGAGCAGCAGCCGGGATACCCGCAGTTCGTCCCGGGTTTCCTCCCGTTCCAGGGCCGGCTGCAGACTGGCCCGCGCGCGGGCCAGGTCGCCCCGGTAGATCGCCACCGCGGTCAGCACCATCCGCGCGTTGAGCTCATGCCCGAAGTTGCCGATCTCCCCCGCCAGCTGCAGCAGCGTCCGGGCGCCGGCCTCGGCCGCGTCAAAGCGGGCGAGGTTGTGATCCTGCCAGATCTGGGCGAACAGGAAGGAGGGCAGCACCCGGTCGACGTCGTCCTCGGCCTCGTGGCGGATCTTGGCCAGCAGCGTGTCGGCCTCGGCGTACCGGTCGAGATGCTGCAGGGCGCGGATCTCCTCACCGAGGTACTCGGCCCCGGCCAGGATGCGCAGCTCGGCGAAGCGGTTGAGGACGGCTTGGTGGCGGCCTTCATTCCTGGCCGCTTCCGAGAGCGCCAGCAGGGCGAACCGCTGGGTGCCCTCGTCACCCAGCCGTCGTCCCGCCGCCAGCGCCGTTTCCGCCGCGTCCTGGGCGCCGGGAGCCGACGCGGTCCGGGTCGAGGCGAGCGCCCGGATCGCCGAGAGCCGGGCCCGGACCGCGGGGACGGTGCCGTCGAGCCGCAGCGCCAGGTCCACCCGGCGCTCGATTTCGCGGCTGGCGCCGGCCGCCCACAGCGCCCGGCACGCCTGCACCTGCAGACGCGCGGTGGCGGGGCCGTCCTCGGTGCCCGCGATCAGCTGGCTGGTGATCGACAGCACGGCGCCCTCCCGCTGCACGCGAACCAGCAGCGCCACCACCTGTTCCCCGGTGGCCAGCCAGCCGGGACTGCCCGGCGGCAGCAGCGCGAACGCCTCCTGGGCGAGCTCGGCCGCCTGGTCCGGGATGGTCGCGGCGCTGTCCCCGGCGGCCCGCAGGAGCACGTCGACGGCTTCCTGGTCGCCGCGGACGGCCACGGCCCGGAAATGCGGAGCCGCGGCCAGCGCGGCCGCCCCGGTTTCGAGGAGGTAGCGTCCGCAGGTGCGGTGGAGCACGGCCCGTTCGGGCTGGTTGATATCGGCGTAGATCGCCGCGCGCACGAGCGCGTGCCCGAACTCGACGCCCGGTTCTCCGCTGGTGAGCAGGCCGTTGTCCGACGCCTGGCGGACGGCGTGCAGCACCCGGGCGGCCGGCAGGTCACCGAGCAGCCGGGCCGCGCTCTCCACGGGCAGCGCGTGCCCCCATACGGCCGCGAGCCGGACCAGCGCAACGGTCTCCGGCTCGAGCGCCGCCAGACGCCGCCGCACGCCGTCCATCAGCTCGGCGTGCATGCTCTCGTTGGGCACGCCGTGCGCCTGGCGCCAGGCTAGGCCGTTCAGCACCTGGACGGCCCAGAACGGGTTGCCGCCGGTCCCCCGCAGCAGCTCGCGGACCGCCTCGGTGGCCGGCCCGCCGAGATGGTCGGCCGCCAGGGCGTCGATGTCCGCCGGGGCGAGCGGTCCTAGGTCCACCCGGGTCACCCGGACGGCGTCCCGGGCGGCGGCGGTCACTTCGTCGATGACCTCGGCTGGGGCCAGGCGGCTGGTCAGCAGCCAGGTCACCGGTGAGGCGGCCAGCCGGCCGGGCAGCACGCGGAGCGCGAACCGGGTCAGCCGGTCGGCCCAGTGCACGTCGTCGATCGCGATCACCACCGGCGCCCGCTGCGCGGCGTCCTCGAGCAGCACGCTGATCTGCTCGACCAGCCACAGCTGGCGGTCGTAGAGCGACGCCAGGCCCGCGAAAGCGGACCCGTCGACCAGCGGCCGCGGTCCTGAGCGCAGGGCCAGCAGCAGCGGGCCGCCGGGGGCGATCTGGTCGATCTCCTCGGCCTGGGCCGTCCCCACCAGGCTGCCGGACCGCGACGCCTGCTGCACCGCGGACCGCAGCAGCGCGCTCTTGCCGATGCCCGGCTCGCCGGCCAGCACGATCATCGCCCCAGCACCGGTGCGCGCGGCCCGGCGCATCGCGGCCAGCACGGCCGCCAGCTCGCCGTGCCGGCCGCGCAGGACCTGGCTCATCATGGCCTCCCGCTCCGCACTTACCCGGCCGGCGCGGCAACCTACCTCCGCGCCGGAGCAGTAACCGGCAAAAGGTGCGCGGCGGGCCCGTAACCCGACGGACAGAAAGTGAGTGCCGGCGGTGATCCCGAACTCCAGCCCCGGTGCCTACACTGACGGCGTGCAGACAAGCCCTCGCCAGCTGACCAGCCTGGCAGCCGAGTTCCTCCGCGAGCGGCACCTCGCGACCCTGACCACGGTCCGGGCGGACGGGTCGGCGCACGTGGTGCCCGTAGGCTTCACCTGGGATGCCGACACGCAGGTAGCGCGGGTGATCACCAGTTCCGGCAGCGTCAAGGTGTCACTGGCCCGGCGGGACGGGGCCCAGGCGGTGCTGTGCCAGGTCGACGGACGACGGTGGCTGACGCTGGCGGGCGTCCCGCTGGTCACCGACGATCCGGCCCGGGTGGCGGACGCCGTAGCCCGCTACGCGCAGCGGTACCGGCAGCCGCGAGTCAACCCCAGTCGGGTGGCCATCGAGATCACGGTAACCGGCGTGACCGGGTCCAGCGGCATGACCGAACGTGACCGGAGTCCGGGCTAGCCTAGCCAGGCTGGCGTGACTTCCCGACCCGCACTGACCGCCCGGAGGGACTCAGCCGGTTGGCCAGCTTCGGCGCCACCGAGCAGGATCGGCAAACGACGCGCCGGCTGGTACCTGCCGGGCGTCATCAAGCGGTTCCTGCCGGGTGGCAGGCGCGCCGCCCGGGAGATCCACTCCGAGTGGCAGCATCTCCAGGTCAGTGACATCATCCCCGACTACGGCGGCCAGCACGAGACCTTCCAAGTCGCCCAGATTCAGCCGCCGCAGTCAATCGTGTAAACCTCGCAACGCGGGAAGGTCTCGCTTACCTGGTCGATCACCCTTGACCGGCTGCCGGCTGACGGGCGGGACCGCACCCGGGTATTCCTCCGCCTGCGGATGGCCCCGGTGCGCTGGAAGCGTCTGGCCGACTCCGGCGGGGACTTCTTCGACGCGCTGACGGTCGCCGGGATGACGGCAGGCCTGCGGGAACGACTTGCCGCGGTGCCGGACACGGAACCTGGAACCCATGCGGGTCCGAGTCGGCGCGCATAGGCTGGCACGGCAATAGCCGGACGCCTCTTAGGGATCCAGCGTTACGGGGTCAGCCGGTTCGAGCGGGAACGGCACCTGCGGCAGAACCGTCTCGAAATAGGAGCGCGCTGCTGCGGTCGTCCCCACGTCGCGGCCCGCCTGTTCGGACAGGTACCACCGGTGCTCGAGGATCTCGTGGAACACCTCCGGCGGCGGTAGCCGACCCCGAAGCCCGTAGGGAATTGCCGTGACAACCGGGTCGTAAACCTCCTCCAGCCACCGGTGCGCGGCGACGGCCTCGGAGACCGGCCCTTCCGTCTTGTGCTCGAGGTAGCCGCGGAAGCTGGCGATGTCGTTGAGCAGCCGACGGGCCTGGTTTTCCTCGGCGGTGATTCCTGTCTGCCGGAACAGCTGCCGGCTCTGCTGGCCCGCCTCCGCGACCTTGGTCCGGATCCGCAGCTTGTTGCCCTCGGGGGTACCGATCAGTTCCAGCTCGTCGGCGTCGAAGCCCAGCTCGTTGAGCCGACGCAGCCGCTTAGCAATTCGGTGCCGCTGCTCGTCAGGTCGCAGTGTTTCCTCTCGGGTTAGTTCATCCCACAACGCGTCGTAACGGCGCTGAAGCTCCTCGGCGGTCTGTATCGGGTCGATCTCAGCGGGCAGCATCTCGCCGGCCTGCAGGTCGAACAGCTCACCGCAAACCCTCTCGGCGGCCAGCTCCATATCAAAGTTCCGCTGGCCGTCCGACAGCGACGGATGCTGCTCGCTTGTTTCCGCATCGACCAGGTAGGCCTCAAGCGTGCCCGCGTCATGCCGGAACAGCGTGTTCGACAGTGAGCAGTCTCCCCAGAAAAACCCGGACAGGTGCAGTCGCACTAGGAGCTCCGCCATGGAGTCGAGCAGCCGGTCGCTAGGCTCGGTCCCGCGCGGGCTGGAGAACAGGGAGCGGTAGGTGGTCGAGTAGTCGAGGAACCGGGTGACCAGTATCGCGTCCTGGTCCGGCCCCCGGTCGACCACAATGCCGACCACGTCGACCGCGGGAATGTTGAATTCGGCCAGCGCCCGCAGCAGGCGGTACTCCCGCCGGGCCAGCCGCTCGCTGATCGATTTCAGCGCGAAAAGCTCGCCTCCGTCGGCAACGAACCGGACCACGTGCCGCGACAGACCGCGCTGGCGAATTTCAACTAGCCGGTCATCTTGCCACTCATCCAGCGGCTCGCTAAACGGCAGGGTAAGCAGTCCTGCTGCCTCGTCGGCGGGCGGGGTAAAAACAAATCTCATCGTTCAGCACGCTCATTCCCCGGGTGCTGGCGGGCCCTGGGCGGCAACGTCCGGAACTCGGTAGCATCGGCGAGTCGGTGGGCGGTATCGAGGTCAGTGATACTTGCGTTAATGCTAAGCGCGTGCGTCACCGTCACCTAATGGACGTGGCGTAGCACCGTCGGGTGCATTAGCAGCCTCGAAACTATTTCGCAGTATCGTCTTTCGCCGTACCTTGCCCGGGGCGGCTCTCATACGAAACGCTGCAGTTATGGTCAGCCCGCACGGTCCGCTGGCGCTCCGCCGGATGACCGCGCACTGGGCCGTCCTAGCCGCGGCCGCGATGACCATCCTCGTCGCGGCCGCCGCGCTGGCGGTCTTCACCAGTCAGGCACTGCCGCAGGCGGTCAGGCACGACCTCGTATCCGCGCCGGGCACCGCGCTGCCGGTCACCACGCTGGCCAGCGGTCCCCTCCAGGCGGCCGGGGACACCGCAGCGCTGAGGCCGCAGATCGCCGCGGCGATGCCGGGCATCTCGTTCACCCTGCAGGAGGCGCGCTGGTCCGGTCCGCTGGCGAGCGCGGTGTTGATCAGCTCGCTGGCCGAGCGCAACGGGGAAAAGTAGAACGCGGCGGTGTCGATGTGACTGACCCCGAGCTCGATGGCACGGCGCAGCACAGCGACCGGCTGACGGCGGTCACCGGGAGCGCGTTCTCCAGAAGGATCGCCGGTCAGGCGCATCGCACCGAACCCGAGGCGGCTGACGGCCCGGTCTCCTAGCCGCCAGGTGCCCGCGGCATCCGCGGTGGCCGGGGGTGAGCTCATCCGGACAGGCTATCCGCACGAGACCCAGGCACCGCGCGGGCTGCCTGGCGCCGCAAGCTGCAAGCCCGTTTCCTGCGGGTGCCATCTTCTCGCACAAAGGCCGGCAGTGCCGTCAGCCGACGATCAGGTCAATAGCGATGGCCAGGCGTTCCAGGAAAGCCTCACGCGTGCTGACCTCGTGCTTGATTCCGATGGACGTGCTGATTAAAGTCTGGGCGACGGCGGCGGGCCGGGCCGCGGTGGCGGGATCTGGCGATCCGGCCAGCGCGGCGTTCAGGAGCGCGGCGAATCGCGCCGGGGACTCGGCGGCGACCGGCCCGAGCATGTCCGCGTACTCCCCGGCCATCGAGTTCACTTCGCGGCTCATCGCGCCGATGTAGCGGCCGGTCCACTGGTCGAACGCGTCGAGGAGGCGGTCCCGGACAGGCCGGGCTGTGTCGGCGAGCACCTCACTGACCGCGGCCAGGCTCCGGTTCAGAGCCTGGGTGACGGCGGCGCTGAACAATTCCTGCTTGGAACCGAACAGCAGGTAGAGGCCGGGCCGCGAGATGGCAGCCGCGCGGGCGACATCCTCCATCGACGTTTTCTGGTAGCCGTAGCGCGCGAACGTGTCGAGGGCCGCGGCGAGCACGAGCTCACGACGGCCGCCGTCGGCGACGCGGGCGCTGGACGGGCCCGGGCTGGCGGCGTTCATACCCGCACTATAGGCGCCGCTAAGCGCACTTTACAAGACTAGTAAAGTTTGTATAGAGACCGCAAGCCGGCGCCTGCCGTGCCGCCTGACTGCCGTCCAGGAGGACGAGGATGACCCAACGTCCGCTCATCACCACCCGCTTCGATGGCTCGAGCACCGCTGAGCAGGTGATTGCCGGCGTTGACCTGCGCGGCCTGCGGGCGGTGGTGACCGGCGCGTCCTCGGGGATCGGGGCGGAGACGGCCCGGGTCCTCGCGACCGCGGGAGCCGAAGTCACCCTCGCCGTCCGCGACACCACCGCCGGGGCGCGCGTAGCCGACCGCATTGCCGCCTCAGCCGGGCCGCCCCGGGCCGCCGTGGCGACCCTCGACCTGGCCGCCCCGGACAGCGTGGCTCGCTTCGCGCAGGACTGGGAAGGCCCGCTGCACCTGCTGGTCAATAACGCCGGCCTGGTCACGGGCGGCCTGGAGCGGACCAGGGAGGGATGGGAGCTCCAGTTCGCGACCAACCACCTGGGCCACTTCGCGCTGGCCTGGAAACTCCATGACGCCCTGGCCCAGGGCGCCCGGGACCGGGGCGCCGCCCGGATCGTCTCGCTGAGCTCCACCGCCCACATGCGCGCCCCGGTCGAATTCGGCGACATCCACTTCGAGCGCCGGGCTTACGACCCGCAGATTGCGTACGCCCAGTCGAAGACTGCGAACTCGCTGTTCGCCGTCGAGGCGACCAGGCGGTGGAGCGCCGAGGGCATCCTGGCCAACGCCGTGAACCCCGGCGGGATCAAGACCGGCCTGCAGCGGAACTTCACCCAGCGGCAGCGTGAATCCCTCGACGCCGCGGAAGCCGCCGGCGTCTTCACCTACAAGACGGTTGAGCAGGGCGCGGCGACCACCCTGGTGGCCGCCGTCGCCCCGGAGTTCGGACGAACCGGCGGGCACTACCTCGACGACTGCCGCGAGGCCTACACCGTGCCTGACGACGCAGAGCTCTCCGCCCACAGCCACGGCGTCAAGGAGTGGGCGCTCGACCCGGAGGCCGCTCGCGAGCTCTGGTCGGTGTCACTCAAGACGCTCAACCTGTGACCTGGCCCTTCGGCACAGCCTCCGTCAGCCGTGGCCCGATGGCCCGGTGGCGACGGTTCCCGAGCTGCGCGGTCAGCGCATCCTTCCCAACGCGCATACCGACGAGGATGCCGCGGCCCACGTGGCGGGCGAGGACGAGGAGACCGCGCGCCGGCTCGGCTGGTGGCCCGACCGCTCAACCGAGCAGAGAGTCCTGGCCGCCTACGCGAACTGGGCCAGGAACTGGCGGGACAACAGCCCGAGCAGGACATTCGCGGCCCGCGACCCGGAATCGAGAGCGCTCCTGGGAGGCTGCGAACTGCGCACCCGGCCCGACGGCACCGCAGAAGTGTCCTACTGGACGCACGCCGGCCTCCTGGCCGACTACGGGGCATCGATCGGCGTTACCCGCCTCGAAGCGCACATCGCCCCGACAACCACGCCTCACGGCGCGTCGCTGAATCCGCCGCTTCACCCAGGCAGGCACCGTCACAGACGACGGCACCGAGATGATCCGCTGTACCCGCTGACCCGGCCCCGATGACGGGCAAACCCGATCCGGCGCAGCGCGGCCGGGTCGGCCAGAGTCAGCCCGGTGACCTGGCCAGTACCTCGTCGGCTAGCTTTGCCGGGGTGAGCTTGTCTGACCGCAGCATGAGCGTTCCGGTCGGCTGGCGGGCGGCGGCGTCCACGGCCGCCTCCACGTGATTCAGGCAGAACTCGCGGGCCTGCTGGTCCGCCTCGGGGTCGTCAGGGTGAGTCACGCGGTCAGTCAGCCGCTGCCGGAGGGCGTCGGCGTCCACGTCGAGGAAGACGTGCAAGACCTCCTCGCCCGCATCGGCCAGACCGCCAAAGATCTCTGCCCGGTAGTGGTCGCGGATCAGCGTCATCGGGACGATGAGCGTGTCCGCGTGGTGCCTGCGCAGCGACAGCGCGGTCGCGACGACCAGCTCCCGCCAGCTCGGCAGGTGCTGAAAATCGCCCGCGGGCCGCATCCACTTCTACAGCATGTAGCCGACGTCCTCCGGGTCGAACATGACCGAATCCGGGAGCCGGCAGTGCAGTTCTTCTGCCAGCGTCGTCTTGCCCGCCCCGAACGCCCCGTTAATCCAGATGATCACCGGCCCAAGCTAACCGGGAGGTCTCCGTGAACCACATCATTCTGTGGAATCAGCCCTGTCAAGTAGTTCCAGCATCTGGTTTCAACTGGTCGCCGGTTGCGTGCGCAGGGTGACTTTGTTGAGGGCGGGGTCGTAGCCGAGG